>NZ_JAMYQZ010000037.1:0-58095 GCF_040321145.1 Mesorhizobium sp. M0514 | reverse complement strand
GGCTGGTGGTGGTCGATCCGGACACCGAACTTGCCTTCCTGCATGATCTGCCGGTCGGGCTGATGTGGGGCGTCGGCCCGGCGACCAGAGCGCGGCTGGCCGAGATCGGCATCGAGACCATCGGCCAGTTGGCAAAGACGCATGGTGGGGCGCTGCGAAGATTGCTCGGGCCCGCCGCCGGCGAAAAGCTGTCGTGGCTGGCATGGAACCGCGACCCGCGAAAGCTCGAAACCCACAGGCGGTCGCATTCCGCCGGCGCGCAGTCGGCGCTTGGCAGACGGCCGGCCGAGGCGCGTATCTTCGGACCCGTCCTGCTGCATCTGGCAGACCGGGTCGCCAGCCGGCTCAGGGCGAAATCACGGCCCGGGCGCACGGTGACGGTGCGCGTGCGTTTCGCCGATCTGCACGCTGTCACACGCTCGCTGACGCTCGAGCAGCCGATTTCGGCAACCGCGATGCTGGCCGAAATCGCCGGGGAGCTGGTGCGCGGCGTGCTGGCCGCCAACCCTCGGGAGAAGACCATCTCGTTGCTGGCGATCTCGGTGTCGCAGCTGGAAGAAAGTGTCGAGCTACAGTTGGAGCTGCCGCTCGGGCTTGCCGATGAAAAGCAGCGGCCCGGCAGCAGGCAAGGCCTGGCGCGCTTTGGCGCCGATAGCGCCATCGACAAGATCCGCCAGCGCTTTGGCAGAGAGGCTGTCGGCTATGGCGCCGTGGCGCTGGAAGCCCGGCGCTCGGTTCCCGATGCCTTCCGCGAACTGGCGGAGAAGGAACTGTGAGTGCGGCGCGACGGCAAGGCCAATGTTTAGGCTGGACCCCTCCGCGCTGCATTGCCGCTCTGTTTGAGCAGGCCGACCAACCAGGCCAGACCCGCCGCAGTTTCGGACATTTTTCGCACCGCAACCCGGCCACGCCATGCACGCCCAAGAACAACGCTTTGTCGATGAAGGTGGACTTGCAGTTAGCGCATCGGCGCCAAGAAAAACCGGGATGGGACAGCGAGGCCGCGAAGGTTGACAGTGCCGATCCGTCTGGCATTATCGCGTAAGCTTGGAGGATTCACTATGAAGAAAACCTATTCGAAGCCTGTTCTGGTCAAAAAAGGCAAGCTTTCGCAGGTTACGGCGCTCGCCAATGGAGCGGGTTCCGGCCCGATCGAGTGAAGTCGTTGAGTCGGCTGTCGCCTGATCTGGCGGCCTCGCCTGACACTGGAGATGCGGCATGAAGAAGACCTATTCGAAGCCGGTGCTGGTCAAGAAGGGCAAGCTCTCGCAGGTTACAGCCGACAATGGTAACGGCTCCGGGCCGGTCGCAGTCTAGCAGCCGATCATCCGGACGCCTTGTGCCGTCTGGCCGGGAACAGGGCTTTGGGTGCCCGACGTGGAGAGTGGAAAATGAAGAAAACCTATCTGAAACCGGTGCTGGTCAAAAAAGGCAAGCTCTCGCAGGTCACCGCGAACGGTGCTTCCAATCCGCGATAAACCCTTTCACCCCGATTAATCGCGACACGCTTCAGCGCACAACCACCAGATCGTCGAGCACGAGCTGCCAATAGTGGCTCGTGGAGAGGCGCACGCGCGTCACCGCCGCCAGCATCGGCGCGTAGTGGACGGGCGCCAGTGCCGACAGGACGATCGTGTCGCTGGCGATCAGCCGGTCGCCAAGCCAGCTCTCGACCAGTGCGGTTTCGCCTTCGGACTTCAACCATGCCGCTGTCAGCATCACGGAATGGAACCCGAACGGTTTGTCGCTCGAGAATTCGGCCGGGTGTCCGCTGCTCGTATAGCAGACATGGTCTCCCGAGATATTGCCGTTGACGTAGCCTTCGCTGCCTTCGGTATGATCGCGCGCCAGTGCGTTCAGGTTGAACCAGGTCAACCCGGCATAACCGGACGGCACCTTGCGCAGGCCGCGCGTCGTGACATCGTCGAAACCGATGGCCTGCAAGGACGCGGCGCTGTCGACAGCCGCGTTCTCGGGCGACAGCAGGCCGAGCTCGGTCGGGTAGGCCGACAAGGCCAGTCGTCGTTCCATGCCACCGCCGGTGATTTCGATCGCGTCGGCGTCATCGGGCAGATCGAGGCGGAAGCCAGCCCCAGCACTTAGCGGATGCACCGCCACCTCTTGCCCTTTCGCCATCACCGAGATGCTCGCCGAAGCACCGTCCGCTACGCGGCCGCTGAGCCGGCGTATCGCAAACAGGCCGACCGGCTGCAGCATTGCTTCCGAGGCCAGCCCGGTGGGCGAGCCCGGCAGCGGCCGGAGGTGCTGCGACTGGACCTCGTTGGCGCTGCTGGAGCGCCAGCCGGGCGGAACCGACACGGTGAAGCGGTAGCTGCCCGGCACATGGATGGGCGCGGCCCGACGTTTCGCCGACGCCAGGAAATTGGCAAAGCCGCCGCGGTTGCTCCGCGCCGCGGCGACGAAGCGGCCGTCGCCATCATGCAGTCTGACCATGATGCCGGCCATCGGGCGGTCGCCGAGCCCGTAGCGGCCGTCGCGATCGGCATCGAAATAGACAAAGGACGAATGATTGAGCTTGCCGTGGTTGCCCGACCAGTCCCGGCGCACGGCGTAGTCGTTGGCCGGATCTTCACGAAGCCGGGCTCTGAGACGAGACCGCGCCAGCCGCCAGGCGAGAGCCGCAACGACAGCGGCGAACCCGACAAGGAGTATTGCCTTGATCACGGACGGCTCAAGCAATGCTGTCGGCCCTGCTCATCTGGATCTCCTGCACATACATCGATCCATATATCGATGCTGCAGGCGCTTGAGCAACCGGACACGGGACCGGCGGACCACGGCATCGGCGTCACATACCCATTTCAGGCACCTATTCCGGCGATGGCACCGGCGGCTTCGTGGTCAGCGCGGCGCCGAAGGCGGCGACGACCACGGCGGCGATGCCCGCGCATTGCAGCGGGCTCAGGGTCTCGTGCAGGAACAGGAAGCCGGCCAGCGCGCCCAGCGCCGGCTCCAGACAAGTCAGCGTGCCGTAGAGCCTGGCCGGCATCCGGGTCAGCGCCACCATCTCCAGCCAGAACGGCAAGGCGCTGGAGAACAGCCCGACCAGCAGCGCGCTGACCAGGATCGCGGGTGCGATCAGGCCGGTACCCGCGTCGGCTAGGCCGAACGGCAGGGCGAGAGCAGCGGCAATGACCAGCCCGTAAGCCGTGGTCTGGCTGCCAAGCTCGGCGCCCGCCTTTTGTGCAAAGACGATGTAGAGCGCCCAGCAGCCGCCGGCGGCCAGCGCCAGCATCACGCCGACCGGGTCGAGTGAACTGCCGGAGTGGATGAAGGGCGACAACAGCAATATGCCGGCAACGGCCAGCACCACCCAGACGAAGTCGGTGGCGCGCCGGGACGACAGCGTCGCCACAAGCAGCGGGCCGGAGAATTCGAGCGCCACCGCAACGCCGAGCGGGATTCTGGCGAGCGCTGCGTAAAACAAAAGGTTCAGCGCCGCGAGGTTGACGCCGTAGGCGATGAGCCAGGGCAGCACGGCGCGCGACGGCCGCACCCGCCACGGCCTCAGCACCGCCGCCAGCATCAGCGCGCCCACGACCAGCCGCAGCGCCGTGGTGCCATTGGCGCCGATCAGCGGAAACAGGCCCTTGGCGAAGGTGGCGCCGATCTGGATCGACACCATTGCGCCAAGCAACGCGCCGATCGGCAAGGCCTTCGCTTCAGCTGCGGCAATCGGCGTCGACGTCAATTCCAGTCCCTCCGCGCGGTGCGCCGCAGCGTGGCCCGAGATATGGATAATAGGCCTGGCTGTCGTGTGGCACGGGCAGACTGTTGATGGGGCAAGACGTGGAAGGCGAACGCCGACGCATTTCCTCTCCCCCGTCGATCGAGGGAGAGGAAAAGAGGCTAGCTCGCCAGCCCATACACCAGGCTCACACGTCCATCCGAAAGCGCCTCGGCCTTGCGCAGTTCCAGTCCGTGCCGGGCGTGCACCGTGCCGAACAGCGCCTTGCCGTCGCCGGCGAGCAGCGGATAGACAATGAGCCGCATTTCATCCACTAGCCCCGCCTCGATCAGGCTGGCGCTGAGGCGGGCGCCGCCCATGAGATAGATGTTCTTGCCGGGCTCGCGCTTCAGCGCCGCGATGTCGTCGAGGCTGCGCAGGAAGCGCGTCGAGGCCCAGGCGGCCGAAGTCATGGTGTTCGACAGCACATAGTGCGGGGTTTTCGCGGCAAAGCGCGCCCATTCGAGTTCGGCCGGGTCGACCAGTCTGCCGGTCATCGGCAATGGCTGGTCCGGCTCGTTCTGTTGGATCGCGCTCCAGTAGCGCTCATAACCGGCATACATGACGCCGCCGAGCAGGCAGGCGTCGATCTCGGGCATCAGGCCGTATTCCTCCGACCAGTTGTCGACCCAGTCGGCGAAGCCTTCGGGGCCTTCCATCTTGCCGTCGATGGAGATCTTCATTCCGGTGATCAATTTACGCATGACTTCCTCCTCGGGCTTGCGGGATGCAAGCACGTTGCCTTGGTTTCACTTCCGATGACGCGCCGCGGTGTCTGGCGATGGCGCGTGTTTCGCCGGCCCTTGCGACGGCATCCGGCGCAAGGGATCGATGGTGCCCCCCGGTTGGACCGGGCGATGCGTTAGGTCAGGTCAGGCCGGCAGGCGCCGGTCGTATTCCGCCACGATACGGCTAAAGCTGTCCCAGAACGGTTCGGGCTTCTCGGCCGCCACGCGGGCAACCAGGAGGTCGAGATGCACGTGCCAGCCGGCGGCATGCATCATCAGGCTCGAGCGGTCCGGCAGGCGGCGGTGGACCAGGGTGAGCAGGACGTCGTCGCCGCGCTGCGCCAATTCGAAGGTGACATTGCCGCTGCCGTTCCAGGTGATGGTGAGCTTGCGAGGCGGATCGCACTCGACGATCTGGTTGTGCATCCGCTGTTCGCCGCCACTGAAACTGGCCGGCCTGTCGCCGGGCGGGTCGGTCAGTTCGTCGTTGCGCCAGACCAGCTCGAAGGAAGAGCCTTCCTCCATCTCCATGTCGCCGGCCGCCAGCCATTGGCGGCGCAGGTCGCTCTGCGTCAGATATTCCCAGACGCGCTCCCTGGTTCCGGGCAAAAGCCGTTCGATCCTCAAAGTGGCCGGCTGGATCAGCTGGGCGTAGCCGTCGAAGCTGTTCATCTGGTTCATCGGTCGTCTCCCTTGGAAGGTGTTGGCCTGGGTGATTCCGGCTTCGATGGTTCTGGATTTGCCGGTGCCGGCGTCGTCGACGTTTTGCGCCCCGCCTCCTCGCGCAAAAGCTGTTCGAGGACATCGAGGCGGCTGTTCCAGAAACGCGCGTATTGGCCGAGCCACTGATAGGCGGTGGCCAGCGGGCGGGCCTCGAGGCGGCAGACATGGGTGCGCCCGCGCACTTCGCGCCGGATCAGCCCGGCATGCTCCAGCGCCTTGATGTGCTTGGAGGCGGCGGCCAGCGACATGGCAAAGGGTTGAGCCAGCTCGCTCACCGTACGCTCGCCGCCGGCGAGGTGGTTAAGCATGTTCCGGCGCGTGGCGTCGCCGAGGGCGTGAAAAACCTGGTCCATCTGGGGCGCCTCTAATTCAACCATGTAGTTGAATATAGAGGCGAGATTTTAGATAGTCAACTAGTTGGTTGAATGTTTTTTGGGGAGAGGCGCTGGCCCCCTACCTCCCCCTTGTGGGGAGGTCGGACCGTAGGTCCGGGCGGGGGTACTAGCGCTGACCGTGGGGGATGTGGATTTCCTCTTCCCTCACGAAGTCTGGGAGAGGAACCCAAGATGGCGGAGGTCCGCGCAGACCCCCATCCCGATCCGCTTTGCGGATCGACCCTCCCCACAAGGGGGAGGGTAAAGTGCCCTCACCCCGCCATCGCCAGCGGCACCGCGCTCTTGTTGGGGATCTGGATGTCGATCTCCAGCGTCGACATGGTCTCGCCGCGGTCCATCGAGACCTGGAGATAATCCTGGTCGATCTGCACATGCTTGGCGATCACCGCCATGATCTCCTCGCGCAGGATGGAGACGAGATCGGGCTGGCTGCGGTTGCGGCGCTCATAGGCGAGAAGCACTTGCAGCCGTTCGCGCGCCACCGGCGCGCTGGTGCGCCGCTTGAAGATGTCGAGCAGGTTCATGCCGCCCTCCTTCCCAAAAGACGATCGAGGAAGCCCTTGCGTTCGAAGGGCACGATGACCGGCAGCTGTTCGCCCTCGAGGCGCTTGGCCGCGTCGATGTAAGCCTTGGCAGCGGCGTTCAGCGGCTCCGACAGCGTCACCGGCGAACCGAGGTTGGAGGCGCGCAGCACATCCTGGCTCTCGGGGATAATGCCGAGCAGCGGCACCGACAGGATCTCCAGCACATCGTCGATCGACAGCATTTCGCCCCGCGCGGCGCGTCCCGCATCATAGCGCGTGACCAGCACATGCTTGGCGATCTGCTCGCCCTCCTCGGCGCGCAAGGTGCGGGAATCGAGCAGGCCGATGATGCGGTCGGAATCGCGCACCGACGACACTTCCGGATTGGTGACGATGACCGCCTCGTCGGCAAAGCGCATGGCGAGCTGCGCGCCGCGCTCGATGCCGGCCGGGCTGTCGCAGAAGACGTAGTCGAACACCGAGCGCAGCTTGCCGATGACCTCGGCGACGCCCTCCTCGGTCAGCGCATCCTTGTCGCGCGTCTGCGAGGCCGGCAGCAGGAACAGCGTCTCGACCCGCTTGTCGCGGATCAGCGCCTGCGACAGCTTTGCCGAGCCCTGGATGACGTTGACGAGGTCGAACACCACGCGGCGTTCGGCGCCCATGATCAAATCGAGGTTGCGCAGGCCGACATCGAAATCGACCAGCGCCACCTTCTTGCCGGTCTTGGCGACCGCCGCCCCCAGAGCCGCGGTAGAGGTCGTCTTGCCGACGCCCCCCTTGCCCGAGGTGACCACCACTACCTTGCCCATCAATAAAGCCTCCGTTGTTGTTCGTTATGTCGTTGTCGGGCGAGACGCATTAGCTGAAAGGGGCGATGCGCAGCATGCCGTTTTCGAGAAATGCCTGCACAGGCTTGCCCCGGACTGACGGGTCCATCTCCTCGGCCGTGCAATACCAGCCATCGACCGAGAGAAGTTCGGCTTCGTTCCTGCGGCAGAAGACACGCGCCGCCGTGTTCCCTTGAGCGCCTGCCGAAGCGCGGCCGCGCAGCGTGCCATAGACGTGGATCGAGCCGGTGGCGACGATCTCGGAGCCGGAGGCGACGGAGCCCAGCACGATGACGTCGCCATGCGGATGGAAGATCAGCTGGCCCGAACGGATCGGCGAGCGGATCATCAACGTGCCGGCGTCCGGGGCCTTGGTGTCTCGAGGCTGCGTCTTGGCATCGCTCGCCGGTTTCAGATCGCCCGTCTTCAAATCGCCCGCCTTCAAATCGCCGGCCTCTGTCTTGATGTCACCGGCCGCCTTCGTATCGCCTGCCGGCGTGGCGTCCTCCGCCCTGCCCGCCTTGCGGCTCGGCTGCAGCAGCCCGTCGGTGGTCGCCTCCTTGGCGCCGACCAGCACCGGCGGCAGGTGCGCGCCAAGCTCAGTGCCGCCGTCGAGCTCGATGGCATAGATGCCAATGCCGCGCTGGCCGAGTAGATCGACCAGCGCTTCGATGGCCACGACATCGGGCTTCAGCACGTTCAGGTCGAGCACCACCGGGCGCCCGGCAAAATAGCCCGGCGAATTGCCGACCCAGCGATCGAGGCTCTCCAGCCAAACATCCAAAGGCGCCTCCGGCGTCAGCGTGAAAGCGACGAAGGAGCGGGCGCGAAAGCGAATGGACTTGGCCTCGAGGGGAGCGGCAAAGGTCACGGCGGGCGATTCCTTACTGAGAGGTAAACGCTACCGGTGGTATGGTTAATGAAAGGTTAATGAACTGAATAACCGCATGGCAGATCGGACGCCAATTGGCGACACAGACCGCGACATTCACGAAACTAAGCGCGATTGCTAAGGAACAACGCTGGCGTTGCAAGGGCTATCTAAAGTATCACCACTGGGTGAAATCTGGGGCTTGGCGAGATGAAGTTCTTTCGTGTGGCGTTGGCGGCAATCACCGCCGCGGCAATCTACCTGCCGTCCGCGGCAAGCGCCGGCGAGATCGCTTGCGCAACCACCTACGCCGGCCGGCGAATCACCCTCGTTGTCCCCAACGCTGCCGGCGGCGGCTATGATACCTATGCCCGTGCATTTGCGCCGGCCCTTGCCAGCACGACCGAGCTCGATGTCAGGGTCGTGAATATGCCCGCGGCAGGCGGATTTGCGGCGCTAAAGCGTGTAACCAATGCGCCGTCCGACGAACTGGTCCTTATGATTGAAAGCGTCTCCGACATAATTTCGCAAGGTGACATTCCGGCTGGCGTCGACAACTGGATCAATCGGCTAAATCCGATAGGACTGATTCACATCGATCCCGAAGCGTGGATCGTTCGGAACGATGTCGATTTGCAAAGCGCCAAACATCTGGTCGCGTCGGTTTCATCGTTTGAAGCCGGCATCCTGCCGATAGTGCTCACCGCGCACCTCCTCGATATCAAGGTCGACGTGGTCTCAGGCTATGAAGGCAGCGGCGCACTCATGTCCGCGCTCCTGCGTGGCGAAGGCGATATGACATCCAATTCATTGACGACAGGCTTGCGCTCGACCGCCGCAGGCGAGGCCAAAGTCGGTCTGGTTCTCACGGAGGGACCTGACCCGAACGCGCCAGGCGTGGCTTTCCTGGCGGGCGAAGGAGGGTTGGTGTGGCAGCGCAGCCAAGGCCTTTCCAAGGAGAAGCAGGAAGAGCGATTGCGGTTGGCCATCGCCGTCGCGAAAGCTTCGGCGACAGCGCGGGGATTTTTTGCCCCTGCCGACATGGAGCAGAAATCGCTAGGTTGTCTTCGTGACGCCGTCTCCGCCGCGGTTAAGAGCGATGGGTTCAAGGTGGCGCTTGAAGCTCAGAAACGTCCAATCGAACCGCGCGGCGCCGACCAGACCGTCATCGTGATCAACGATATGCTCAGTGCCTTCCACGAGGCGGAAGCGTATCTGAAAAAACACCCGGAACTCGAGCGGGATGCGCGAGCAACGCGCTGATGACCGGATATTGGGCTGCCCTCGGCACTGGACTGGGCAATGTATTCTCCTGGCCGAACATACTGATCCCGGTGCTTGGCACCTTGGTTGCCATGGCTACGTCCTTTCTTCCAGGGATTGGCGGCGCCAGCCTTGCAACCCTTCTGCTGGTCGCAACCGTGCATTGGGATCCGGTATCGGTGTTGTTGCTGTTTGGCGCCCTGACCGGCGGCGCGACCTTCATGGGATCTATAACGGCTATCCTCTTCAACATACCTGGCAACGCGCCAAGCGCGGCAACCCTGCTCGACGGCCATCCGATGTCCAGGGCCGGCCTGCCTCGCACCGCGATAGCCGCCGCGGCAACGGCCTCGGCCGTCGGATCGGTTTTTGGCGTCCTCGTCCTCATAGCGCTCATGCCGATCATTCGGCCGTTCATCCTGCAATTCGGACCGTTTGAATACGTGCTGCTGGGCGTATGGGGCCTGTCGACGATCATTGCGGTTCCAAGCGCGTCCCGTCTGAAAGCGCTGGCGATGGCGCTGCTGGGGCTTTTGGTCGGTCTTGTCGGAACTGATCCGACCTATGGCCAACCACGCTGGACGTTTGGGAGCATCGCTCTCTTCGACGGCGTCGACATGGTCGCGCTGCTGCTTGGCTTTTTCACCGTTTCTGAAATCATCTCGTGGCGAAAAAGATTGCAGCTTGAAAAAGCGGCTGGCCTGGAAAACGCGAACGACTCGATCTGGACCGGTATGCTTGCTGTCTTTTGTCATTGGGGACTAACAATGCGATCGTCGGCCATCGGCGTGTTGGTCGGCATCATTCCAGGTGTTGGAGGAACGGTCGCCAGCTTCGTTGCCTACGGGCAGGCGATCCAGACAACCCCCAAGGACCAGCGCTCAAGGTTCGGATCTGGTGACATCAGGGGCATCATTGCGCCGGAAGCGGCCGTCGATTCGAAGGACGGAGGCTCGCTTCTGCCGACCGTTGCCTTCGGCCTTCCCGGCAGCGAGGGCGGCTTGATCCTGCTGACAGTCCTGACGGTACACGGCATCGTTCCGGGCATACCGATGCTGACGACCGGCTTGCCCCTGACGTTCACGTTGATTACCGCGCTGCTGCTGTCGAACCTGCTGACGTCCGCAGTGGGATTGGCGTTGACACCATATTTTGCGCGCCTGACTGCTCTCAGGATCGACCGCATCGCGCTCCCGATCATTGTCGTCAGCTTCGTGACGATCGTGCAGCTAAACGGGCTGCTGATCGATCTGTACGTAGCCGTCGCTTTCGGGCTGGCCGGCTACATGCTGAAGCGCCTCGCCTGGCCGCAAATTCCTTTTGTCATATCATTCGTCCTGGGCGGCTTCATCGAGCGAAACCTGGCGCTCAGTGTGGAGTTGGCCCGTGTCGGCAGGCTGAACCCTCTACAACGGCCGGCGTCGTTGACGATCATGGTCATAATCGCGCTTTCCCTCGCATGGATCGTGCGCGGTGGTGTTTTGCCGCCGCGACGTGTCAAGCCAAAGCGTGCCGATGCCGCAGTCGCATGGCTGTTGACCGGTGGATGCGCTGTGATGGCAGCGATATCGCTCCAAGGGCAGCCAGGCTATTCGATCTTCGCGCAGGCCGTGGCCTGGTGTTGTCTGTTTGCGATGCTCGCGGTCGCCCTTGTGCAAACGATCTCGCTTGTTGGCCACGCGAAACAGGGAGGCGAACGGACCCATACGATCCCGGAAAGCCATCGTGTGCCGTTGATGATGATGCTCCTGTTGCCGGCCGCTGTCTGGCTGGCGGGCCTCCCGGCGGCGCTATCCCTGTTTACCCTGATATGGATTGCAGCCGGTCAGAAGCTGACCTTGAAGTCGGCGACACTGGCATCTTGCACCTCGGTTGCGGTCGCAGTGGCGACCTGGTTTTATCTCGATCGGATAGCCGCTATCGACCTTCCCGCTTCTGCGATGTCGCACTTATTCTAGTGGTCGGGCTACATCCTGACGGCGACGATTTCGTATCTTGGAATTGTCTGGACGCTGTCGGCAGCGGCAAGCGGGGAAACGCTTTTCCCGGTATGATGCTGCTCCGAGCCGATAATCGTCAGGTTGGATTGCTTCAGCATATCCGCAAGGTCTGAATATGTAGTGCGATCTTCATGCAGCGGTTCACCCCAGAGCGCTTCGACGGCCGTCTTCAGCTCCGCCACGGCAGCGGCAGGAAAATGCGCCGCGACGGCGGCCTTCTCGATGGTCGAAAGCCTTCGGCCGATTTCAGCGCTGCCGCGAGGCCCCCTCGGCTGGTCTTTTTCCGATAGCAACCTCTGGGAGAGAAGCAGGCGTCCGCCAGGCTTGAGACTACGCGCCCAACTGTCGACCACCTGCTGGCGTGCGCTGCGGTCGAAGAAATTAAGAACGCTATGCGCGACAACTGCCTGCACCGGCGCACAGTCGCAACCGCGAATGTCGGCGCGGTGGGTCTCGAGCGCAAAACCGGCGGAGCGGGCAAACAGCCTGTTCTGTTCGACCGTCGTTTCACAGCGATCGATCAGCACAAATTCGGGCTCGATGCCGACCGGCCTCGTTTGGCCCAGAACCATTGCCGCCAGGCCGGTGTCGGCCGCGCCCGACAGGAGAATCCGACAGCGTCCCTCCTGGGCCACGGCAGCCAATTCACGTCCAAAGAACCCCCCGCCGGCCGGCTTGGCACCTTTCGATTCCAGCAGGCGGATCATGCTCCACGTGCGATGGTAGGGCCTGCACCCATGGCTCGGGTCACACAGCACCTCAGCCCAATCAAACGAAAAACGGGCAAGTTGCGTGAGTGGTTCGTCGGTGTAAATCGAGATCCGTTGCCCTGCCGGTGGGCTTTCTCGCGGGCCGTTCATTGCGAATGCATCTTCCTTCGCCGGGCCATTCTTGTTCTCCAAAGCCATCTCACTGGCCATATCCAGCGGCCCGACTGAATGAATTGGTAAGATCTGGCTGAAGGCAGGAAGTCGATTCTCCCGGTGCCGGAACTGTCGATGGCCTCGAATGCAACTTTCAACGCTGCGATGATGTGGCCACGTCGTTCCTCACGGGCGGCTGCGCCATCTTTGAACTTCGGAAAAGTCGGATTGGGGTTGACCTCGAATATCACCAGTGCGCCGTCACGCAACGTGTAGTCCACGCGGCCGAACTGGATATGGCCCGTATTGCAGGCGCGAAGCAGGTCCTCTGCGTGCGGATTGTCCTTTACGAAGGCGAGTTCCTCGCGCACGAAATCCGGGTCGGTGCTGCTTGCCGATGACTTAACGTTCCAGTCGACGGACCTAAGTATGTGCTGGGACACAATCGCGTCCCCAATGCGGAATGCGCCATACTTTCGATAGTAGCCGTTCGAATCGCGATCGGCTTCAAAGGAGACGGCGATGCGCCGCTTCATCGGCTTGGCGTTGCCCTGGAGCACGGCGATCGCCTCTTCAAGTTGGCGTGGGTTTTCCAGAAGCTTGGTTTCCGGCCCCCAAAAGCCATCTTCCATCCGGATAAAAACAGGGTAACGGGTTGGTCGCTCATCCTGCTCCAGACGCGATACTTCGACCGGGTTGATTCCTCTAATACGAAGCCGGCGGAGCAGGGCGAACCGCTCCAGGACAGTCGCGGGATGGTTTAGAATTCGAGCATCAGGGTCGGCGCGCTTTGCGGCTTCGGCAATATCCGCCGCCGCCATCATTTCCATGCCATTCAGATACTCAAAATCCGTAAAAACCAAGGTACCCGCGGGAAAGTTTAGCCGGCGGAAGACTGACTGATAGGTTTCCATGCGCAAAAGCGGCAACAAGTGCCCTGCCGACGAAATCAGCCGCCGCATCGGCGTCTGATTCAACTCGTGCACCAACACTGTGATCATCGTTGCTCGCCACCCCGTCTCGACGTCGTATAGAGAAAGTGGCGAGAGTGTCTACAGGCACGCTGGTGCCGCGAAGTGGTTGGCACTTCGTATCGCGGCATCTGGGCTGCTTCGCCGGCGTCGGCACCGTCCGCTTAAGGATGTTGCTATGGCCAGCACGGATCAATTTGGGCGCAAAGCTGTCAGAAATGACGGCCTCTGTCGCGACTGCCAAAGTGATAAGTGTCAACAAGACACTCTGAAAGATCGTCCTAGCCCTCCGATCAGGACGTCGCCCGCCGCTTCCCCTCAATCCCCCTCGCCGCCTGCTCAACTGCGGCGCGGTCCGTGCCCAGTCTGTCGATCAACTCCTGCGCCTCGTCGCCCGATATGCCGGTGCGCACGGCGAGTTCCTCGACGGTCAGGACGTCGGTGCTGGCGATCTCGCGCGGCAGGGC
This sequence comes from Mesorhizobium sp. M0514, assembly GCF_040321145.1. NCBI lineage: Bacteria > Pseudomonadati > Pseudomonadota > Alphaproteobacteria > Hyphomicrobiales > Phyllobacteriaceae > Mesorhizobium > Mesorhizobium sp. M0514. The sequence goes on along the minus strand of NZ_JAMYQZ010000037.1, from coordinate 44,712 downwards.
GTCGTCAGCGGTCAGCGGCAGGGCTGCTTCGCGGTCGATTTCGGCCTCGGCCCGGTGCCAGTGGTGCTCGGGGTCGCCAGTGCCTTCGCGCTCCCAGATCTGGTAGGCGCGCTGCTGTATCTTATGATGCCTGTCGTCGTTCATAGTGGTTCCTCCCCTGGGCCTTAAGGGCGATCCGAACGATCCCAGAAATCGCGCGGTCGCAATCGTTCGCGGCGCCCTTCGCGCTGGCTACTCGCATTGCCGTCTCGGCCCGCCGGAATATGGCTGGTAGCTGTTGTCTTCCGGACGGTACGAGCGATAGCGGCTGAAGCAGGATTCGACATGGTCGCCGCTGGTGGCCGCGTAGGCGCCCGCGCCCACGACATAGCTTGCCTCCGTGGCACGCGCCTCAGGGGCTCGCGGCGCGGCGCGCTCGGCGCCGAGATAGGGCGAGACGCAGGTGCGCTGCTGTCCGCTATAGGACGTGTAGCTGTTGTCATCAGGGTTGTAGGAGCGGTAGCGGCTGACGCACCAGGCGAGATGCGGCGGCGGCAGCTCGACCGGCGCGATAGCGCCGGTGACGGCGGGATCGGGCTGCTGCTTGTCCTGCTCCGGTTCCATGACGGCGATGTCCGCAGGCGCGGGCTGCTCGGCCGGCAGACGTTCAAAGTCCTGCGCCCCCTTGTTGACCGGAAGCGCTTTCCGGGTCCACAGCTCCGCCACGCTGACGGTGGGTCTTGCCTCGCGCGGGGGCTTGGCGGCAAGCAGCCAAGTGGCAAAGGCCAGCCCGCTGCTGAACACCGCCAGGGTCAGCACGAAGCCGCCGACCAATCCGAGAACGGCTTTCATTCGACACTCCTTCTGTCCCTGCTGATAGAATGCGGGACATCAGCGCTTGTTCCAGAGATGTGAGCGCGACGGACTAAGGTCTGACCGACCTTGCGCGTCCGGATTCGTCGAGCCGGCCAGAGCGCCGCCGCCTACTCCGCCGCCTCCGCATAATCCACCGGGATATAGTTGAGGATTGGGCCGAGCCAGCGCTCGACTTCGGCGAGCGGCATGTCCTTGCGGCGCGCATAATCCTCGACCTGGTCGCGCTCGACCTTGGCGACGCCGAAATAATAGCTTTCGGGATGGGCGAGATAGATGCCGGACACCGACGAGCCCGGCCACATCGCATAGCTTTCGGTCAGGCTGACGCCGGCATTGCGCTCGCCGTCGAGCAGCCGGAACAAGGTCGCCTTCTCGGTATGATCGGGCTGCGCGGGATAGCCGGGCGCGGGGCGGATGCCGCGATAGGGCTCGCCGATCAGTTCATCCGGCGCCAGCGTCTCGTCTGATGCATAGCCCCAGAAATCCTTGCGCACCTTCTCGTGCATGCGCTCGGCAAAAGCTTCGGCGAAACGGTCGGCCAGCGCCTTGACCATGATCGAGGAATAATCGTCATTGGCGCGCTCGAAGCGCTCTGATATCGCCACCTCCTCGCTCCCGGCGGTGACGATGAAGCCGCCGATATAGTCCGGCTTGCCGCTGTCGGCCGGTGCGACGAAATCCGACAGCGCGACATTGGCCTTGCCGTCGCGCCTGGTCAGCTGCTGGCGCAGCGTGAAGAAAGTGGCAAGCTCCTGCGAGCGCGCCTCATCCGTGAACAGCCTGATGTCGTCGCCGACGGCATTGGACGGCCAGAAGCCGATGACGCCGCGCGGCGCGAACCATTTTTCCGCGATGATTTTTGTCAGCATCGCCTGCGCATCCTCGAAAATCTGGCGTGCCGCCGGTCCCTGCTTCTCGTCGTCGAGGATCTTGGGGTAACGCCCCTTCAGCTCCCAGGTCTGGAAGAACGGCGTCCAGTCGATGTAGCGCGAGAGCTCAGTCAGGTCCCAGTTCTCGAACACTTTCACGCCGGTGAAGGACGGCTTCGGCGGTTCATAGGCGGACCAGTCCACCCTGTGCGCATTGGCCCTGGCCTTTGCCAGCGGCAGCCGCTGCTTGTCGGCCTCGGAGCGGGCATGCGCGTCGGCGACCTTTTTGTACTCGGCCCGCACTGTGTCGACGTAGCCGCCCTTGGTCTCGTTCGACAGCAAGGACGAGACGACGCCGACCGCCCGGCTGGCGTCATTGACATAGACCGTCTGTCCCCTGGAGTAGCGGGGATGGATCTTCACCGCCGTGTGCACGCGGCTGCTTGTCGCGCCGCCGATCAGCAGCGGAATGTCAAACCCTTCGCGCTCCATCTCCGCGGCCATGTGCACCATCTCGTCCAGCGATGGGGTGATCAGGCCGGACAGGCCGATGATGTCGACATTTTGCTCGCGAGCCGTCTGCAGGATCTTCGCCGCCGGCACCATGACGCCGAGATCGATGATCTCGTAATTGTTGCAGGCCAGAACGACGCCGACGATGTTCTTGCCGATGTCGTGGACATCGCCCTTTACAGTCGCCATCAGGATTTTGCCGGCCGTCTGGCGCTCGCCATTGTCGATGCCATTGGCGGCGTTGGCCAGTTTTTCGGCCTCCATGTGCGGCAGCAATCCGGCCACCGCCTGCTTCATCACGCGCGCCGACTTCACCACTTGCGGCAGAAACATCTTTCCAGCGCCGAACAGATCGCCGACGACATTCATGCCGGCCATCAGCGGGCCTTCGATGACATGCAGAGGCCGCTCGGCCGCAAGCCGCGCCTCTTCGGTGTCGGCGTCGATGAATTCGGTGATGCCGTTGACCAGCGCATGGGAAATCCGCTGCTCGACTGTCCAGTCGCGCCAGGCGAGATCGCGCTCCCTGGCGTCCTTGCCGGCGGTGCCCTTGAAACGCTCGGCGATCTCCAGCATGCGTTCGGTGGCGGTGCCGCCGGCCCTGGGCGCGCGGTTGAGCACGACGTCCTGGCACGCTTCGCGCAGCTCCGGCTCGATCGTGTCGTAGACGGCGAGCTGGCCGGCATTGACGATGCCCATATCCATGCCGCGCTGGATGGCGTGGTAGAGGAACACGGCGTGCATCGCCTCGCGCACGGGCTCGTTGCCGCGAAACGAGAAGGACAGGTTCGAGACGCCGCCCGAGATATGGACATGCGGCAGCGTGGCGGTGATCTCGCCGGTGGCCTCGATGAAGTCGACGCCGTAATTGTCGTGCTCCTCTATGCCGGTGGCGACCGCGAAGACGTTGGGGTCGAAGACGATGTCTTCGGGCGGGAAGCCGGCCTGTTCGGTGAGCAGCTTGTAGGCGCGGGTGCAGATCTCGACCTTGCGCGCCCTGGTGTCGGCCTGGCCGGCCTCGTCGAAGGCCATGACGACCACGGCCGCGCCGTAGGCCCGCACCAGCTTCGCGTGATGAAGGAAGGCTTCCTCGCCTTCCTTCATCGAGATGGAGTTGACCAGCGGCTTGCCCTGCACACATTTCAGCCCGGCCTCGATGATCTCCCATTTCGAGGAGTCGACCATCACCGGGACACGGGCGATATCAGGCTCGGCGGCGATCAAATTGAGATACTCGACCATCGCCTTTTTCGAATCGATCAGGCCTTCGTCCATGTTGATGTCGATGATCTGGGCGCCATTGGCGACCTGGTCGCGCGCCACGTCGAGCGCGGGGACATAGTCGCCCGCCGTGATCAGTTTTCGGAACTTGGCCGAGCCGGTGACATTGGTGCGCTCGCCGACATTGACGAAGGGGATCTCGTCGGTCAGCGTGAACGGCTCCAACCCGGACAGGCGCATCTTGCGCTCGATCTCGGGAATTGCGCGCGGCGGATACTTTTTGACAGCCTCGGCAATCGCCCGGATGTGCTCCGGCGTCGAGCCGCAGCAGCCGCCGACGACATTGACCAGCCCTTCGCGCGCGAAATCCTCGATCTGCGCGGCCATGAAGTCCGGGCTCTCGTCGTATCTGCCGAATTCATTGGGCAGGCCGGCATTCGGATAGGCGCAGACGAAGGTGTCGGCGACGCCTGAAATTTCGGCCAGATGCGCGCGCATGGCGTTGGCGCCGAGTGCGCAGTTGAGGCCGATGGTGAACGGGTTGGCATGGCGCACCGAATGCCAGAAGGCGGTCGGCGTCTGGCCCGACAGCGTGCGGCCGGAGAGATCGGTGATGGTGCCGGAAATCATCACCGGCAGGCGCACGCCCTTTTCGAGAAAAATCTCGTTGCAGGCGAAGATCGCCGCCTTGGCGTTCAGCGTGTCGAAGATGGTTTCAATGAGAATGATGTCGGCGCCGCCGTCGATCAGGCCGCGCAGCTGCTCGCCATAGGCCAGGCGCAACTCATCGAAGGTCACGGCGCGATAGCCGGGATTGTTGACGTCGGGCGACATCGAGGCGGTGCGGTTGGTCGGCCCGACCGCGCCGGCGACGAAACGGCGTTTGCCGTCCTCCTGCTGTGCTCTCACCGCTGCCCGACGCACCAGCCGCGCACCGTCGCGGTTCAGCGCGTAGACGGCATCCTCCATGCCGTAATCGGCCTGGGCGATCGAGGTCGAGGAGAAGGTGTTGGTCTCGAGGATATCGGCGCCAGAGATGGCGTATTGATAATGTATTTCCTCGATCGCCTTCGGCTGCGTCAGGATCAAGAGGTCGTTGTTGCCCTGCTGGTGGCAGGCGCAGCCCGCGAAAGCCTCGCCGCGGAAATGCTCTTCGTCGAAGCCGAGACCCTGGATCTGCGTGCCCAAGGCGCCGTCGAGGATGAGGATGCGCTCGCGTGCCGCTGCCGTCAGCGCCGCAAGCACTTCGGACCCATCGGGCTTTGCCGCGACGGGGCCGAACAATGCGTCCAGCGATGCAGAATTCTGCGACATTTTTTATCCTTGAGGCGACAACCATCACATAAGGATATCTTTATGTCAACATACGGAATGCAGGCGAACGCGTAGTGGCGAGAGTTTGGTGCGATGGTCATCCCGATCGACAATGTGACGGCGGCGGTCATCGTCGCCGCTGCGCCGTGCCTACACCACCACGTCCCGATATACCCTCACCTCGCCATCCTGGCCGCGGATGCGCCAATCCTGCCCGTCCCGTCCCTCGACATGGCATAGCCCGAGCGGCACCTTGCCGCCGCCTTCCGGCAGGTCCAGCACATAGACCGGATTGCAGATGCCCGACAGGCGGGCGCGCAGCGCGCCGGCCAGCGCCTGTCCCTGCGCAATCGTGGTGCGCCTGTGCGCCATGCCGCGCGCGAGGTCGCCGTGGTGCAGGTAATAGGGTTTGACGCCGAGCCGGTACATCAGTTCGCGGCAGAGTTCCTCCAGCACCTCGACCGTGTCGTTGACGCCCTTGAGCAGGACACTCTGGTTGAGCAGCACGAAGCCTGCCTGGCGCATGACGCGGCAGGCCAATTCGGTGGCCGGCGTGATCTCCCGCGCATGGTTGAAATGGGTGACGATTGTGACCATCAGCCGGCCCTGCAAGGCGCCAACCAGCCCCGGCGTGATGCGCGCGGGCAGTACGACAGGCACGCGCGTGTGGATACGCAGCAGCCTGACATGCGCGATCGTCTCGATGCGGGCGCGGATTTCAGCCAGCGCCTTGTCCGGCAGCGAAAGCGGATCGCCGCCGGTCAGGATCACTTCGCGGATTTCGGTATGGCCTTCGATATAGGCAAAAGCCTCTTCGAGCGCTTCTCGCGTATAGCCGCGGCCAATCGAGGTCAGGGATTCCTTGCGGAAGCAGAAGCGGCAATAGACCGCGCATTGGTAGGTCGCAAACAACAGCACGCGGTCGGCGTGGCGGTGCGTCAGTCGCGGCACCGGACTGAAGGCATGGTCGGCGATCGGATCGTCGAGCTCGCCTTCCGTTTCCGTCAGCTCATCCGGCGATGGAATGACCTGGGCGCGGATCGGATCGGCGGGATCGTTCCAGTCGATCAGGTCGAGATAGGTTTTGGGGGCACGCACCTTGTGGCGTACGACCGCCTCCTGCGCCGCCGCGCGCTCGGCGGGTGACAGCGGCAGGGAGGCGAGATCGCGGACGTGGCGCACGCCCGCGCGGATGTCGTTTTGCCAGGCGGTGTCGGCATCGCGTCCTTCGTCGGCGATGGCCGCGTCATCGAAAGTTGAGTCTGGGGTCATTGGGGCCTCGGGGCAATTCTGGCGGTGCTATCGGCCGGATGGACGGTTCGGTCAACAGCAGTGGCTCGGCGCGGATTGTCGCTGCGCTGCGATCCTTCGCATCCCCCGACTATCGCCGTAATCGACCAGCGCAGCAATTTCAGGCAATCTCACCGATAAGGCGCTCCAAGGGGAGATGGGCGCCGCCTAGGGAGGATCGCCATGAGCAAAATGCCGCGTTATGAGGATGCCGTTCAGCGCTTTCGCATCGAAGATGAGATCGCGCGGTTGTATGGCAACCCTGGAACCGGCATCAATGCCTATGTCGAATGCTGCGGCCGCTACACCGGAGAAGACCGGCTGGCGCTGCGCGCGATCTCGGCCGGCGGCGAGCTTCGCGAATTCATCTTCGACGATCTCGCCGACATGTCGGGGCGCGCCGCCAATGTGCTCAAGGCCGCCGGCGTCGGTGCCGGCGATGTCGTCGCCGGCATGCTGCCGCGCGTCCCCGAACTGGTGGCGCTGATCCTCGGGACGTGGCGCATCGGCGCGGTCTACCAGCCGCTGTTCACCGCCTTCGGTCCGAAAGCCATCGAGCACGGCCTCGGCTATAGCGGCGCCAGGATCGTGGTGACCAACCCGGCCGATCGCGGTAAGCTCGACGAGGTCGAGACATCAGCGCAAATCGCCACCATTCTTGGCAATGGCGATGTGCTGCCTGCAGGCGACATCGATTTCCGCGCCGCGCTTGCCGCCGCCTCGCCCGACTGCCAGCCGGTGATGCGCAAGGGCGACGACTTGTTCATGATGATGTCGACGTCGGGAACGACCGGCCTGCCCAAGGGCGTGCCGGTGCCGCTCCGCGCCCTGCTCGCCTTCGGCGCCTATATGCGTGACGCGATCGGCTTGCTGCCCGACGACATCTTCTGGAACATCGCCGACCCCGGCTGGGCCTACGGCCTCTATTACGCCATCACCGGCCCGTTGCAGCTCGGCATCGCCACGACCTTCCATGAAGGCGCCTTCAACGCCAAGAGCACTTACGACATCATCGAGCGGCTCGGCGTCACCAGCCTTGCCGGCTCGCCGACCGCCTATCGCCTGCTGATGGCGGAAGGCGCGGAAGCTGCGGCCCGCGTCAAAGGCAGACTGCGCGTGGTGAGCAGCGCCGGCGAGCCGCTCAACCCGGAAGTCATCCGCTGGTTCGACGCAAATCTCGCCGCGCCCATTCACGACCATTACGGCCAGACCGAGAACGGCATGATGGTCAACAACCATCATGGGCTCTCGCATGTCGTTCGCGCGCGCATGGTGGTACTGGACGAGGCCGGCAACGAGCTCGGCCCCAACCAGCCCGGCATCCTCGCCGTCGACATCGCGAAGTCGCCGCTGCGCTGGTTCGACGGCTATCACCAAGCCGAGACGCCGGCGATCAGGGGCGGCTACTACCGCACGGGCGACACGGTGGAGTACGAGCCGGACGGTTCGGTCTCCTTCATCGGCCGCGCCGACGATGTCATCACTTCGGCCGGCTATCGCATCGGCCCGTTCGACTTCGAAAGCGCGCTGATCGAGCATCCGGCGGTCAACGAGGCGGCCGTGGTCGGCGTACCCGATCCGCAGCGCACAGAGATCGTCAAGGCCTTCGTCGTGCTGGTGCCGGCTTACAAGGGCAACCCCGACCTCGCCGAAGAGCTTGCCCAGCACGTCAAGAAACGGCTGTCGGCGCACGCCTACCCGCGCGAGGTCGAGTTCATCACCGAACTGCCGAAGACCCCGAGCGGCAAGATCCAGCGCTTCCTGCTGAGGAAGGCGGAGGTGGAGAAGCGCAAGGCGTGACTAGGCGCCAATCTCCCCCCTCGAGGGGGAGATGTCGCCGAAGGCGACAGAGGGGGTCGTTGCGCGTGAAGCGCTAACGTCGTCTCGCGCTGCAAAAGGAGTCAGCGCTTCACGCGCGGCGACCCCCTCTGGCCTGCCGGCCATCTCCCCATCAAGGGGAGAGATCTGCAGCTCCAACGCCGTCTTTTTTCAGCCCAATGTTGTCATGTATCCTTGGAATCGAACGTAGAGCAGGGTTTATATCATGCGGTGGGTCTGGACGTTTCTGTTTGCGCTGGTGAGCAGCGTGGCTTTCGCGGCCTCGCCGGAGGACGACTATGTCGCCGCGCGTGACAAGGCGATGGCTGATATCGCGGCGCTGAACAGCGCGAACGCGGCAATCGAGACCATCGACGCTGAGAACGAGAAGGCCTTGGCCGACCTCCAGCAGCGTCTTGCCGGCATTATCGGGCCGCTGGCGGTCAAGGACTTTCCGCCAACCGGCACAATCAATATCGAAAGCCTCAGCGACTCCGATATCGGCTATGGCATGCTCGATGGGCTGCGATACACCAAGGGCGACGACGGCCCCAGCCTAGTGGCAACGACGCGAGGGCTGCTGGAGCGCTGGCTCCAGTCCAGGACCGCCGAGACCGACGAGAGTTTCAAACTGCCCGCCGGCATCGATGAGGCGCTTAAGCTCGATGCCTTCTACACCCAGGCGATCAACAGCGACGCCGCCTTCGAGGGAACACTCGACTTTCCATTGAAGAAGCCCGAAGGCGCCGACATCGCCTTCGCACGGCTCGGCGGCTGGACGCAGGACGTCGGGCCGATCTACGAGCAGGAAGTCATCGTTACGCTCGTCAAAGGCAACAGCGTGAGAATTGTCGCAGCGCCGGCAGCCCCTGCCGTTCCGAAGTTCGCCGCCTGCGACGCCGTGTGGGCTGCTGCGGACGCCGCCGCGCAGAAATTCCAGGAGGCCTACCAGGCATCGGACCTGAAGGACGAAAAAGCGTTCGAGTCCTCCAACGCCGCCTGGGACAAGGGCGACAGCGACTACCGGGCCTGCATGGCGCAGCGCCTGCCGGCTGACCCGGCTTTCCCGGCGCTGCTCGCCCAGGCGCAGGCGCTGGCCGATCAAATGGCTGGGAAGTAAGCCTCCCGCAAGGGCCCGCGCGGCAAGATCAGGCGGCTTGTTGCAATCTGAGGCGAATATGACTTCGCCGCTGGGTTGCAGAACTCTGCAACCTGGCGTCCTACTTTCGGACAGTCATTCAGATTTCGGCTGGACCCTGGCAACCAAAAGCTTACCGTTTGTTCTCGGATTCGTCTCGAAGCTCAAATTTAAGCTTTAGCTACTATGGTCGACCGAAGGACTACTGTCCTGGAAAGGTCTTCGGATCGAGTTGGCAGGCGCAATGCTCAATTCCGGCCGGTTTAAACGGGCCGTTTTTTCTTCCGCCAACTTGCCGGCGGCGATTGCCTTTGTCGTGCTTCTCGTCTGCGCCCTGGTTGCCGACCAGAGGAACAGAGAGGTCTCCGATCAGCTGGCGCGCGCCGACGTCCTGGCCAAGGTCAACATCATACGTGCCAAGCTCGAAGGCAACATAGGCGGCAATCTCCAGCTGGTTCAGGGTCTCGTTTCGACAATCGTTACCGAGCCCTATATGGGCCAGCAAAGATTTGCGGCACTCGCCCGCAATCTGTTCGAGCAAAAATCGCAGTTGCGCGATATTGCCGGTGCGCCCGACCTCGTCATCGCGCTGATATATCCGCTGGAAGGCAATGAAAAAGCCATCGGGCTGGACTACCGCAAGAGCGATACGCAACGCATGGCCGCGCTTCGCGCCCGTGACCAGCGCGCGCTGGTGCTCGCCGGGCCGGTCAAACTGGCGCAAGGCGGACGTGGCTTCATCGGCCGTATCCCGGTCTTCGTGCCGACGGCGGGCGGCGGCGACCGTTTCTGGGGTATCGTCTCGGCCGTGATCGATGTCGATCGGCTCTACGCTGCCAGCGGACTGACCGACCCTGATCTGGATATCGATGTGGCGCTTATCGGCAAGGATGCGCTCGGCGGCGGCGGGGAACTGTTCTTCGGCGGCGATAATGTCGTGTCCGGCAATCCGGTGATGGCAGAGGTGCAATTGCCTTCAGGCTCCTGGCAAATTTCAGCCATACCGAAGGGCGGCTGGCCGACCGCTCCGAAAAATGAGTGGCTGTTGCGTCTGCTCATGGCGCTTGCCGGCGCGCTGGTGGTGCTGCCGATCCTCGTGGCAGGACGTCTTTTCGGTGAGCGGCAGAAAAGTGACGCCGAGTTGAGGCGCCTGTCCCGCCGGCTGGAGTTGGCGTTGGAAGCCTCTGCTATAGGCGTGTGGGAGCACGATACCGTCAGCAACGAACTCGTATGGGACGACCGCATCAACGAAATCTATGGCAAACCCGGCGGCGGCAAGACCCGTAGCTATGACGACTGGGCGCTGGCGATCCATCCCCAAGACTTCGAACGGGCTAAAGCAGATTTCGATTCGGCTGTTGCAACACAAGGCCCCTACTCTTCGCAGTATCGGCTCCTGCGGCCGGACGGCACCATTCGCCATGTGCGCACCCGCGCCAGTTTCTTCCGGGACATCGACGGCACGCCAAAAATGATCGGCGCCGAATGGGATGTGACAGGCGACGTGCTGCTCAACGAGAATCTCGTGCGTGAACGTCGCCTTTCAGAATCGAAAAATGCCGAACTGAACCTGGCCAAAGCCCGCATCGAGCATGTCGCGATGCATGATTCGCTGACCGGTCTGCCCAACCGTCGGTATCTGGACGAGATGCTTGCCGAAAACCGCGAAGCCGACGGCCGCGCGGCGTTGCTGCATCTCGACCTTGACCGGTTCAAGCAGATCAACGACACGCTCGGCCATGCAGCGGGCGATGCATTGCTGGTGCATGCTTCGAAAGTCATCGAGGCCAGCGTCGGCAGTGCCGATTTCGTTGCGCGCATCGGCGGCGACGAGTTTGTCGTGCTGAGCCATGGACGCGACGACAAGGAACTCGCCGCGCTGGCCGACCACATTATCGATGCGATGCGCCAGCCGGTCGACTATCTGGGTCACCAGTGCCGGTTCGGCGTCAGCATCGGCATTGCGGCCAATAGCGGCGTCGATGCAAGGCAGTTGCTTGTCAATGCCGATCTGGCGCTGTACCGGGCGAAAGGCCGCGGCCGCAACCGCTACGAGTTTTTCAACGAAGAGCTGCAGAGCGAGATCGTGCGGACCAAGCAGACCGCCGACGAGATTCTGGGCGGGCTCGAGCGGAACGAATTCATCGTCTACTATCAGCCGCAGTTCGACGCCAAGACGCTGGAGATCGTTGGCGTCGAGGCGCTGTCGCGTTGGGATCATCCGCAACGCGGCATGCTGACTCCCGACGCCTACATCAAGGTGGCTGAAGAACTTAATGTCGTGGCGCTTATCGACCGCACCGTCCTGGAGCAGGCGCTCGATAATTTTGAGCGTTGGTCGCGCAGCCACCTCAACATCCCGCGCGTCTCGGTCAACGTTTCCGCCAGGCGCCTGGAAGACAGGGATCTGATCAAGGGTTTGCGCAAGCTTCCCATCAAGGAAGGGACCGTGTCGTTCGAACTGGTGGAGTCGATTTTCCTCGACGAAAACGACGAGCTGGTCAGCTGGAACATCGAACACATCAAGGGGCTCGGCATCGACGTCGAGATCGACGATTTCGGCACCGGGCATGCCTCGATCGTCTCGCTGTTGAAGTTGCGGCCCCGTCGCCTCAAGATCGACCGCCAGCTGGTCACCCCCATCACCAGCTCAACCGCACAGCGGCAGCTTGTGTCGTCCATCATCGACATCGGCAAGTCGCTCGGGATCGAAGTGATCGCCGAGGGCGTCGAGACGATGGAGCACGCGCGCATCCTGAAAGAGCTTGGCTGCGACATCCTGCAAGGCTTCCTGTTCGGCTACCCGATGGATGCCAAAGCCTTCAAGGCCTTCGCGCAGTCGCGCAAATGGCTGGCGGCGAGCTGACAAATCCTGGCTTTGCTGGACGCAAATGCGGACGCAGGACCTGCGTCAGGTCCGCAGCCCCGGCGCCTCGTGCCCGGTCCTCTCCACATATTCGGTATAGCCGCCGCCATAGGTGTGGATGCCTTCTGGCGTCAGTTCCAGCACGCGGTTGGAGAGTGCGGCCAGGAAATGGCGGTCGTGCGAGACGAACAGCATGGTGCCTTCGTATTGCGACAGCGCCGTGATCAGCATCTCCTTGGTCGCGATGTCGAGGTGGTTGGTCGGCTCGTCGAGCACCAGAAGATTGGGCGGATCGAACAGCATCAGCGCCATCACCAGGCGCGCCTTTTCGCCGCCTGACAGAACCCGGCATTTCTTCTCGATCTCGTCGCCGGAAAAGCCGAAGCAGCCGGCGAGTGCCCTGAGCGGCGCCTGGCCGGCTTGCGGAAACGCGTCCTCCAGCGTCTGGAACACGGTGCGTTCGCCCTCCAACACCTCCATGGCGTGCTGGGCGAAATAGCCCATTTTCACACTCGGCCCCCGAGCAACTGTGCCGGCATCCGGGTCAGACGCGCCGGCCACCAGCTTCAGCAGTGTCGACTTGCCGGCGCCGTTGACGCCCATGATGCACCAGCGCTCGCGGCGGCGGACCTGGAAGTCCAGCCCCTCATAGATCGAGCGGCTGCCATAGCCCTTGTGGACGTTCTTCAGCGTCACGACATCCTCGCCGCAGCGCGGCGCCGGCTGAAAATCGAAATTCACGATCTGACGGCGCTTGGGCGGCTCGACACGATCGATCTTGTCGAGCTTCTTCACCCGGCTCTGCACCTGGGCGGCGTGTGACGCCCGCGCCTTGAAGCGCTCGATGAAAGCGATCTCCTTGGCCAGCATGGCCTGCTGGCGCTCGAACTGCGCCTGCTGCTGCTTGTCGGCGATCGCCCGCTGCTGCTGGTAGAATTCGTAATTGCCGGAATAGGCGGTGAGCGAACCGGCGTCGATCTCGACCACCTTGTTGACGATGCGGTTCATGAACTCGCGGTCGTGCGAGGTCATCAGCAGCGCGCCCTCATAACCTTTCAGGAACTGCTCCAGCCAGATCAGGCTTTCGAGATCGAGATGGTTGGACGGTTCGTCGAGCAGCATGACGTCGGGCCGCATCAACAGGATGCGGGCCAGCGCCACGCGCATCTTCCAGCCGCCGGACAGCTTGCCGACATCGCCATCCATCATTTCCTGGCTGAAGCCCAGGCCGTCCAGCACTTCGCGGGCGCGGCCATCGAGCGCATAGCCGTCGAGCTCTTCGAAACGATGCTGCGCCTCACCGTACTTCTCGATGACCTCCTCCATCCGGTCGGCCTGTTCGGGGTCGGCCATGGCCGCCTCGAGTTCGGCCATTTCGGCCGCCACGTCGCTGACCGGCCCGGCGCCGTTCATCACTTCGGCCACAGCACTATGGCCCGCCATGTCGCCGACATCCTGGCTGAAATAGCCGATGGTGACGCCGCGATCGACCTGCACCTGGCCCTCGTCGGGCTGCTCCTGGCCGGTGATCATGCGAAACAGCGTCGTCTTGCCGGCGCCGTTCGGCCCGACAAGGCCGACCTTCTCGCCCTTCTGTAGCGAGGCCGAGGCCTCGATGAAGACAAGCTGGCGGCCGTTCTGCTTGCTGATGCTTTCAAGACGGATCATGAGGCGGTCCGGGGGAGTTGGTGCAAAGTTGAGGGATTTGCCCGGGGCCATACGCGAATGAGCGCAAGGAGGAAAGAGGCAGAAGCGCCACAGATGGTGGCGAGGACCCGTCATCGCGCCCGAAACAAAAATCCAGCGATTGTCGAAAACCGCCCTCGCGGAACGACATTGGCACGGCGGCCTGCATGGCCCCCAAACAGCGACACCAACAGGCAGGAATATGACGATGGCCAAGATGCTCGTGATCTACAAAACCCCGGCTGATCCGGAGGCGTTCGACCGGCACTATTTCGAGGTTCATGTGCCGCTGGCCAAGAAGCTTCCCGGACTGCGGCGCTACGACATCAGCAGGCGGCCCATCATCAAGCGCTCGGCGGGCGAGATTCCGTATCTGGTCGGGACACTCTATTTCGACAGCCTCGCCGATATGCAGAGCGCATTTGCCACCGAAATCGGCATTGCCTGCGCCGCTGACCGGCGTATACTCGCCCCAGGAGACGATGACTTGACGATGCTCCTGTTCGACGTCGACCAAGTGTGAATCTTAGCCGATCTCGGAGTGGAACGAAGGAGCCGCGCCGAAGCGGACGACGTTACTTCGCGTCGTGGAAGATGATTCCCACCGTATGCCGCCTGCCGGAGCGCAGGCGGCTGACGCCGTGCCTGAGGTTGACGCGGTAATGGCCTTTCGTGCCTTGCACCGGGCGGTTGTGGACAGCAAAGATCACCGCATCGCCCCGGGTCAGCGGCACCACTTCGGCACGGCTTTGCATGCGCGGGCGCTGTTCGGTCAGGACGAATTCGCCGCCGGTGAAATCCTCGCCGGGCTGCGACAACAGGATCGCCACCTGCAGGGGAAAAGCGAGATCGCCGTAGAGGTCCTGATGGAGGCAGTTGAAGTCGCCGGGGCCATATTGCAGGAGAAGCGGCGTCGGCCGCGTTTGGCCGCTTTCGTGGCAAAGCTGGAGGAAGGCGGCGTGGTCATCGGGATAGCGCCGTGCCGCGCCCATGCGTTCGTTCCAGTCGTTGGCGACGCCGGCCAGCCTGGGATAGAGCGCGGTGCGCAGGCCACCGACCAGATCCGGCACGGATAGCGGAAATAGCGGTACTCGCCCTTGCCGAAGCCATGGCGGGCCATCACCACATGGCTGCGGAAATGGTCCTCATGCGGATAGAGACCGGCGATCTCGGTGCACTCCTCGGGTGAAAGCAGCGCCGGCATGACGGTGCTGCCGTGGCTGTTCAGTTCGCCGATCAGAGCACTCCAGTCCTGCGCTGCGACGCGCGCTTCGGCCGAATGGGCTGCGCGTTTGGTGCTTATCGAATGGATGGTCATCGATGCCTCCTTTGATGTGATCAAAGTGGGGCGAACGGCGGGCGTGAACCACCCGATTGCTGCGGAGGTGAAGCGCGATCTTCCCCTTCGCCCCCTGTGGGAGAAGGGAAAACGCGCTTCACCGCTTGCGATACACCTCCAGCTCCGGGTCGAGATCAACGCGCACCGCATTCGTGAACAAGCAGGTCGCCACCATGACGCCGGCGAAGGCGACGAGGTTGACCAGCAGTGTGTCGTCGTAGCGAGCCTTGATTGCCGCCCAGACATCGTCGGGAACGGCGTTGGCATCGGCGGCGACTGCCTTGCCAAATTCGATCAGCAACGCCTCGTCGGAAGTTGGCTGGATTGCCTCGGGATCAAGGCCACCATCGATCAGCGCGCGGCGGAAGAAGGTAAGCGGTATCTCGGCGCGGCATCTCTCGGAGACCGCCAGCGACAACAGCCAGATGGCGCGGTCGTCGAGCGTGGGCTTGAGCAGATCGCGCAGGGCGAACCATTCGGCATAGATGCGGTGGGCCGCCGGTGAATGCAGCAGGATGCGCTTCATGTTGGTCATGCGCCCGCGCAGGCCAAGTTCCCTGTCGTGCTCGGCGCGGATCTCTTGCGATGCCGAGGCGTAGTCGATCGGCGGGATCATGGCCATGGGACGGTCCTTGGTTGGTGGTAGGGAGGCATTCTGCGACACCCTCACCCAAGCGTCGTATGCAAGTGCGGCGCGGCGCGCAGCGTGTTGGACACCGTGCAGGTCGCTTCGGCGTCCTCGACGATCCGCTGCTTGGTCGCAGCGTCGAGATCGCCTGAGATGTCGAGCCTGATATTGAGCCTTTCGACGCGCGACGGCTCGTCCTTGGCCTTCTCGCCGCTGACCTCGGCGCGCACCTCGCCAAGCGCGGCGGCAACCCCGAGGCGCGAGGCGGCGATGCGCGCGCTCAGAACCATGCAGGCGGCGAGCGAGGCGTAGAGCAGGTCGAGCGGATTGAAGCCCGGCGCGCTCACGCCGGTGACTACGTCGACCGCGCCGCCGGTCGGCGTCGTGACAGCCGGCAAGCCGCCGGGCTGCAGCGTCGCCGTCGCGCCGGTGACGCGGGTCCTGACCTTCAACTCAGCCATCGCAAATCCTTCTGGCCGGCAGTCCGGCAAAGGGGTAAGGATCGCCCGTGGCGTGTCCTGTCCCGCTATATGGTATGTCCTGGGCCGATACCGCAACCTCCGCAGAAGCGGCACCCTGTCAGCAATCTTCACCACGCCCGTTCCCTCTCCGCCCTGCCCTGCGGTAGGCTCGCGCGATCCGCAACAGGATCGCGAGAGCCATGATCGTCCAGGCCTGCATCAATGGCGCGCGCGCCGCCGATTTTCACCCCACACTGCCGCTCGACTCCGACGCTATGGCGCGCGACGGGGCGGCTTCGATTGCCGCGGGCGCAGCTGAGCTGCATGTCCATGCCCGCAGCGCGGACCGCCGCGAGAGCCTTGCGCCGGCAGCGATGGATCCGACCATCGCAGGGCTGCGCCGTGCCTGCCCCGGTACGCTGATCGGCGTCTCCACCGGCGCCTGGATCGAGAATGACGATACAAGCACGCTGGTCGCCATCGCCGGCTGGCGCGAATTGCCGGACTATGCCTCGGTCAATCTCAGCGAGGCGGCCGCGCCTATCGTCATGGAGAGCCTGCGGCAGCGCGGCATCGGCATCGAGGCGGGTCTGGCGTCGGTCGCCGACGCCGAGCGGCTGGTCGGCCTCGACCATGGCGGGCGCGTGCTGCGCGTGCTGATCGAGATTTCCGAGCAGACGCTAGACGAGGCTTTTGCGGTCGCCGGCGGCATCGAACAGGTCCTGGAGCGCGCCGGCATTCGCCGTGCCATCCTGCTGCATGGCGAGAACGCGACGGTGTGGCCGTTCGTGCGCCGTGCCGCGGATCGCGACTGGTCGACGCGCGTCGGGCTGGAGGATGGGAAGCATCTGCCGGATGGCACGGTTGCGGCCGGCAATGCCGCGCTGACGGCGGCAGCCGTGGCGATGTTCCAGTCCATTCGATCAGCGTAGCAACAAACTGACCTCTTGCTGTTATTATAAATATCTCGTAGGCTATTTTCATATCAGGAAGAAATTCCACCACATTTTTCTCCTTTATGAAAGCCTTGCCTTTTGCGTGAGCATCTCGATCAAACCGATCGACGGCTGGTAAAGCTGTTGTCGCAGGATGCCCAGCCCGGCATCAACCGGCTCGCCGAGACGATGGCGATCTCGGTGCCGACGGTGCGCTCAAGGTTGCGCAATCTGCTCGACCGCAACCTCTTGAAGATCGTCGGGCTGCTCAATCTGACCGAACGCCCCGAGTTGATCTCGGCCATTGTCGGCATCAACGCTCAGGGACGTGGCCGCGCCCGGGAACTGGCGCAGCGCATTGCCGAACTGCCTTTCGTCAACTCGGCCTCGGTGGTTACCGGGCGCTTCGACATCATCGTCGACGTGACCGTCGCCGGCGATGTCGCCGACCTCTACCGCATCACCAGCGAGCTGATTCCGGGCGCCGGCATTCCCGGGGAAGTCGTGCGCAGCGAAACCTTCGTCGTCATGGCTTCATGCAACAAATGGGTCAGCCTTCCCGAAGGCTGCTGGTCGGAAGAAACACCGTCACGCAAGGAGCCGGCATGAGAATAGCTGTTCTCGGCGGCCTCGGCCTGCAGGGACGGGCGGCCATCGCCGATCTCGTCGCCAGCGCCGGTGTCGAGGAAGTCGTCTGCGTCGATACGTCGGCTGACGGCCCTGCCCGGCTTGCCGGGCTGACCGACCTTTCCCGCGTGCGTTTCGTCATGCCCGAGGGCGCGATCGGTCCGGCGCTTGCCACCGTGCTGGCGGATGTCGACGCCGCCATCGATCTGCTGCCGCAGCCATTGATGCGCGAGGCGGTGCAGGCCGCGATCGCAACGCGCACGCCGCTGGTCACCACCAACTACGGCAAGGCGATTGCCGATCTGGCGCCGGAGGCTGCACAGGCCGGCGTTTCGATCATGACCGAATGCGGGCTCGACCCCGGCATCGACCTCGTGCTCTATGCGCGCGCCGCAAAGCAGTTCTCTACGATTTCTTCGATCGATTCCTATTGCGGCGGCATCCCCGAACCGAAGGCGATGGCCAAGCCGCTCTGCTACAAGGTAAGCTGGAATTTCGACATGGTTCTGGTCAGCCAGAACCGCGACAGCGTGATGATCGAGTATGGCAAGCGCGTCGAAGTGCCGGCCGGCCGACAGCACGACAATGCCTTCATCCACGAGATCGAGGTCGCGGGCCTCGGCCGGCTGGAAGCTTTCCCCAATGGCGACGCTCTGCACTATGTCGAGATGCTGGCAGCCGCCAAGGGATTGCAACGCTCGGGCCGCTATACGCTGCGCTGGCCGGGATGGTCGGCGTTCTGGGCGCCGCTGAAGGAACTCGGCTTCCTCTCCGAAGACAAGGTGCCCGGCACCGGCGCCAGCCCACGCGAATTTCTCGGCCGTCTGCTCGGCCCGCAACTGCAATATGGCGCCGACGAGAAGGACCTTTGCGTGATGCGCAATGTCTTTTCCGGTCTCGAAGGCGGCCGCGCCAAAACGGTGACGTCGGACCTGATCATCGAACGCGACCTGGCATCAGGCCTGTTCGGCATGAGCCTTGGCGTCGGCTATCCCGCCAGCATCGTGGCGCAGATGCTGGCGCGGCGCGAGATCGCCACACCAGGGCTTTTGAACCCGCTGCTGCATGTGCCGGACGGGCCGTTCTTCGACGAGCTGGCCAGGCGTGGCATCAAGGTTGCCGAGACGGTGGCCTGGGACTGAGGATTTTCGAACGGTGGCTGCCGCCGGAAAACGGTGCCGCCGCTCAAAAAACACCCAAAAGGGTGGAATAACAAAGTGGAACAACAACGATAACAGGAGGAATGCCAAATGAAGATTGCCAGACTTTTCATCGCCGGACTTGCGCTTGCGGGCCTGACCGCTGCTGCCAGTGCCGGAACGCTCGACGAGATCACCAAGCGCGGCGAACTGCGCGTCGCGGTACAGACGCAAGGACCTCCCTTCTCGCTGGTCGGCGCGGCCGGCGAGCGCACCGGCAGTTCGGTCGAACTCGCCGAACTGATGGCCAAGGAAATGGGCGTCAAGATCACCTTCCTCGACTATGATTGGGACGGGCTGATCCCGGCGCTGCTTTCGGGCAAGGCCGACCTGCTCGTCGCCGACATGACGCCGACGCTGGCGCGCGGCATGAAGGTCGCCTTCACCACACCTTACATGTATACGGGCAGCACCGTCTTCACCAAGGCCGACAGCAAGTTCAAGACAACCGAGGACTGCAAGGCCAAGGGCACCAAGATCGCCGTGCTGTTAGGCGCCACCGGCGAAAAGGAAGCCAAGAACGCCTTCCCGGATGCCGACATCAAGAGCTACAAGGGCGGCGGCCCGCTGCTGCTCGACGCAGTCAACAACGGCCAGGCCGATTGCGGCGTCAACGACGTCTCGGCGGTCAAGGGTCAGTCGACAGCCTATCCCGCCGGCACCTTCACCATCATGCCGGACCTGTTGTCGAAGGAGCCGCTTGCCTTCGCCACCCGCTACGACGAGCCGGACCTGTTGATCTGGATGAACCTGTTCCTCAACCAGGTCAGCATCGACGGCCGCCTGCAGAAGAACCTCGACTACTGGGTCAATTCCGACGCCTGGAAGAAGGATCACTAAGCAGAGGTAAGCAGGGAGTAGTGAGTAGGAAGTAGTGAATGGTGAATGGTGAATGGCCATTCCGGACGCCCTTCACTGCTCACCACTCACTACTCACTACTGCCCATTCACCATTCACAATTCACCGCCATGCTCGAAAATTTCAGCTTCCGCACCATCGTCGAATATCTGCCGCTGTTCGGGCAGGGTCTGATCACGACCGTGTGGCTGTCGGCGCTGTCTTTTGCGGGCGCGCTGGCCGTCGGCATCGTGCTCGCCGCCATGAACCTGCAGCGCGGCCAGCTGTTTCGCGTGCTGGCCAAGGGCTATATCGATGCCGTGCGCGCCACGCCGTTGCTGGCGCAGCTCTACTTCCTCTATTTCGGCCTGCCGCGTCTCGGCTTCGTCCTGCCCGAGCTCGTCGTCGGCATCATCGCTTTGTCGCTGAACAGCGGCGCCTATGTCGCGGAAATCATCCGCGCCGGCATCCTGTCGATCCCGCGCGGCCAGGTCGAGGCCGGGGTTGCCTCGGGAATGACCTATGTCCAGCGCATGCGCCTGGTCATCCTGCCGCAAGCCTTCAAGGTGACGATCCCGCCGCTGCTCGGCCAGGCGATCGTGCTGGTCAAGGATTCCGCGCTTTTGTCGCTGATCTCGGTTTCCGAACTGACGCGCGCCGGCCAGTTGCTGGCGTCCGACCGCTTCATGCCGGCGGAAGGCTTTCTCACCATCGCCGCTTTCTATCTGCTGCTCTATTACTGCCTCAAAGGACTGGCGGGGCTGTCCAGTCGGTGGCTCGGTCTGCAGCCGGCAAGGAGCAGCACATGATCTGGCAACAGCTGCAAAGCCTGGCCGGCAGCTACCCCCTCGCCTTGCGCGGCCTTGGCATGACCGTGATGCTGTCGGCGATCAGCCTGGTGCTGGGCACGCTGCTTGGCTTCGGCCTCGGCATATTGCGCACCGGCGGCAACCGGCTGATCTCGAGCGTGATCGGGGCCTGGGTCGACCTGATCCGCGGCACGCCGTTCCTGGTGCAGATCTTCCTGATCTTCTTCATCCTGCCGGAATTCGGCATCGAGCTCGATGCCTTCACCGCCGGCATCATCGCGCTCACCAACCTCGCCGCGTGCTTCATCTGCGAGATCGTCGCCGCCGGCATCCGCTCGGTGCCGACCGGCCAGGTTGAGGCAGCTCTGGCGTCTGGCCTGTCGCGCTGGCAACGCATGCGCCAGGTGGTGCTGCCGCAGGCGATGCGCATCGTGCTGCCGCCGCTGGTCGGGCAATATGTACTCTTGATCAAGGATTCCTCCGTCGTCTCGGCGATCGGGCTGACCGACCTCACCCGCGTCGGCTGGCTTGTGGTGCAGCGTGTGCCCAACGGCCTGCTGGTCTTCTTCCTGGTCGGCGTCGGCTATTTCGTCGTCTGCTATCCGCTGATCATGCTCGCCCGCCGGTTGGAGCGACGCATGGGCGCGGCGCATGGCGAGGTGCAGCTGTGACATCGAACCCCAAAGGGCTGACCGCCATGACCAATCCGAGCCCGACCAAACCAAACCTGACCGAAACGGGCATGATCGACTTTCGCGGCGTCAACAAATGGTTCGGCTCGCTCAATGTGCTGAAGGACATCACGCTCAGCGTCGAGCCGCGCGAAGTGGTCGTCGTCTGCGGCCCAAGTGGTTCGGGCAAGTCGACGCTGATCCGCTGCATCAACGGCCTGGAAGCGATCAAGGATGGCGACCTCGTCGTCGACGGCCAGCGCCTCGGCGACCCCGCCACCAACATGACGCAGTTGCGCACCGAGATCGGCTTCGTCTTCCAGTCGTTCAACCTCTACCCGCACAAGACGGCGCTGGAAAACGTCACGCTGGCACCGATCCATGTGCGCAAGATCCCCCGCGCCGAGGCCGAGCAGGCCGGGCGCGACTTGCTGGCCAAGGTCGGCCTCGCTGACAAGGTCAATGCATACCCGTCACAGTTGTCCGGCGGCCAGCAGCAGCGTGTGGCCATCGCACGCTGCCTCGGCATGCGCCCCAAGATCATGCTGTTTGACGAACCGACCTCGGCGCTCGATCCCGAGATGATTTCCGAAGTGCTCGACGTCATGGTCGCGGTGGCCGAGGAAGGCATGACCATGATGGTGGTAACGCACGAAATGGGCTTTGCCCGCAAGGTGGCGCAGCGCGTGGTGTTCATGGACGCCGGCGCCATCGTCGAAAGCGGCACGCCGGAGGCGTTTTTCTCCGACCCGAAGACCGACCGCAGCCGGGCTTTTCTAAGCAAGATTCTAAGGCATTAGAGTTTAGCCAAAGCCGGTCGTCCGAAAGGCCGCGGGGCAGGAACTGTCGACGCACAGCGCCAAAAAAACGAGCCGCCGGTAGAGTGGATCGGCTACGTTTAGGTCTCCGGCTACGCCTCTGGTCCTTCCACGTGCCGTCCAGAACCTTCGCGCGTGGTCGATAGAGCCGTACCATCCAGTTCCAGCCGGGCCACCATCGGCTGTACGGTCAAGCCACCGGCGCCGCGCCGCGCCGCTCGAGCGCGGTCCTGCGGATGATTTCCGCGATCTCCGGGCTGCTGCTGCACAGCATCTGGAAATCCGCCGCGTGCAGCGACAGGAGTGAGACCGAAGTTGCGGCAGTGACGGTCGCCATACGCGGTTCGCCGCTGATCAGCGCCATCTCGCCGAAGAAGGCGCCAGGGCCAAGCTCCACCGGGTTCGGCGTCGCGACGCTGACGCGGCCCTCCACGACGAAGAACATCCGATCGCCGGTCTCGCCGCTGCGGCAGATCACGGCGCCCGCCGGCACCGTGCGGGGTCTTAACGCGCGCACGATCTCGACCAGCGTGGCCGGGCCAAGCTTCTGAAACAACGGAACGCCGGCAATCAATTGCCAATTGCGGACGAAATCCTCGCGACGGACTTCTTGATAAAAGCCGGAGGCAAGAATGCCGGCCCAGAGCCCGAAGATGCCGATGCCACACATCATGACAGCCCCGGCAAGGACGCGGCCGGCGAAGCTTTGCGGAATGTCGTCGCCGTAGCCGGTAGTGGACAGCGTGACCACCGCCCACCACATTGTCTCGGGGATGCTGCCGAACTTTTCCGGTTGGACGTCGCGCTCGATGACATAGGCCGCGAGTGCGACACCGAACAGAACCAGGCCGAAGACCGTGGTGACGCCGACCAGGTTGCGCGCTTCGTTGGCCAGAACCCTGCCAAGCAGCGGGAAGAAGGTCGAGTCGCGCAGCGGCTTCAGCAGCCAGACAGCACAGTAGAGGCTCCGGTCGGGCGTGCCGTCGAGCAGAAATGCGGCGACTGGAACCAAAACCGCGAGCACATCGATCGCGATTGCCGGCGTCCTGTCCCTGAGGTCTCCCGCCCAGCGCTTGAGCAGGGTCTCGGCCATCTGCAGAAGATAGGCGGCCCAAATGACAGCGAGCACGGCAGCCAGAGCCAGTCTGCTTCGTCCGGACATGTTCGGCATCGTGAGCGCAGCCACCGCCAGAAGCCCAGGCGCAGCGAGCACCGCATTTAGCGGTGCGTAGATTCTCAGAAAAGGCAGTACCGACATTCTATCCCACCAGCGGCCACTGTGCTCCAGAATAGAGGCCTTCCGGGCAAGCGCAAAGGGTGCTTTGCGATCGCAAGATCAGGTCACGCCAATGGCTTTCGGGCGCCGCTATCGGCGCTCCACGGTCGCACCGCAGGCGACGGATCAGCTCGGGAGCCGCCACATTCGCACGCGACCCGCACCGCGCAATTCCGTTTCATCGAGTGGGTCGCAAGCAAATTTCGGTCCAAGCAGTTGGTAAGTTGCATCGGAAATACGGATTTCATCGGGCTCCGCGGACGTTTGAATACGTGAGGCGAGATTAACGGTCTCACCCCACAGGTCATAGGCGAACCGCCTCTTGCCTATGACACCGGCGACGATCGGTCCTGAGTGAATTCCAATTCTCAGCCTTATCGGTTCTCCTGCGAAGCGTTCCCGCCTTACCGCCTTGCGCAGCTCAATCGCATAGCGCGTGAGGGCTTTTGCATGATCGGATCGCGCGGTGGGCAAGCCAGAGACCACCATCACACAATCGCCGATTGTCTTGATTTTTTCGCAGCCGTATCGTTCCGAGAGCCGGTCCGCCGCCCTGAAGAAGTAATTTAAAATAGCGAGCGTCGTCACGGCTCCGACGCTTCGCGCTCTTTCGGTAAAGCCGACGATGTCGGCAAAAAGCACACTCACCTCCGCGTGGTTGTCGGCAATTTTCTTTTGCGCTTTCAACCGCTCCGCGATGGATGCCGGAAGAATGTTGAGGAGCAGGGTTTCGGCGCGCTGGTATTCACGCGCCAATCCCTCCTGGCTCTTTCTCAGTGCCTCGTTCGTCGATTGCAATTTTTCGTTGAGTTGACGCTCCCTCTCTTGCAGGAGCGTCATTTCATAGGCCTTCTGTTGAAGCCGCTGCCTGTTGTCTCGTTCGGCAGTGGCGTCCAGAAAAAGCAGCCACACGCACGCATTGTCAGCAAAAAAATGAAGGTCGGCGACACGCCCGCCGGGCAGTTCGATCATGTCCATGCGAAACGGAAGCTCCGGGCAAGGCAGCAAACCTTCCATGAATTCAAGCTGCCCCGCAACAGGCTTGCCGATGCGAAGCGATGACAGCCCGTAATGTTCAACATTACCGCCCTTGGCAGCTATGCAAAGCTCAGCGTCGATTTTCAGATAAGCGACAGCGTGCCCGTCGAAGAAGAAATTGAAAAACCAATTTCTGACTTCTTTTGGCAATTCATGCATGGTCTATTTGGTGACCATCAAGGCAAGTTGACGAAAGGCGTCATCGACCTGCTCGCCCGAAAGCGCACTTGTTAGATAGATTTGCCATCCACGTTGCCTCAACTCGTTGATCTCACCATCCGATATCGCCCACCGATCGGCCAGATCGGACTTGTTGAACAGCAATACGAACGGCATGGCGCCGAATTCGGCCTCGACCCGTTCGCGCAGCGTGAGTGCCACGGCAAGAGTAGCAGCGCGGGTTCCATCGACGACTAGCACGAGCCCGGTTGCACCTCGAACATAGCTGACGCGGAATGAGCCGATATCGTCTTCGCCGGCCAAATCCCACAAAATCAGATCTACGGTTTTGTCCGGGAGCGCGACGCTCTTCTTGTCGATTTTCACTCCAACGGTGGTCAAGTAGGTTTCTGAGAAGATGCTCTGCACAAACCTGCGGACCAGACTCGTCTTTCCGACAGCGAAACCGCCCAGCATGCAGATCTTTTTTTGCAACATGTTGGGCTCCGCTAGTCCAGGTTTACGGTAATCGAAACCCGGCGATTGGTGGAGCTACCGGTTAGACTGTTTTCAGGTACAGCCGGCTCGAAAGTGCCCGCGCCCCGAACCAGCAGCAATTCGGGAGCGACGCCCCGCTTGTTGAGAAGCGCACGAACTGTCTCGGCGCGGGCGGCGCTGATCGACGCGTTGGCCGTCTCACGGCCCGTGGTGTCCGAATGCCCGGTCAACATGAACCGCGCCGTTACGCCGGAATTGCGGGCACTCTGGGCGAATTCCTTTATTTGATCCGCCAACCTGTCGAGAACCGGCGTCTGCTCCGGTCCCGGCACAACCTTGCCGGAAGAGAAGAAAATATCGGTCGTCTGGATGGCCTGCCTCAAATGATTAAGTTCTGCAAGGTTCAGCTCACGCAGTTGCGAGACATCCAGAACCACTCCGTCCGCCGAAAGTTGTTCAGCGGCGGCCCGCGCCCGGTTGATCCAACCGGCAGGAGCCTCACCCACGGCCACGATGCGACCCTGGATGATCGAGAGCTGAACGGTTTTCGGCGGGGACAGCGCCGCCGTCAGCCGCTTCACCACAAACTTCGGATCAAGGCTCTGATAGAATTGCCACTGTGCATGAACGCGGGCAGGATCAACGTCCGTTCCGGACAGCAGGGCTTGCGGGTCGGCGGCAAGCGGGTCTCTCAAGCCGGAAATGTAGAAATGTCCGCCCCTCGCGCTTTGTTGGGCGACGATGATTCCCGATTGGGCCTCAAGTCGCGACACATAATACTGCCAGTGCTCCGCCGCGCGTGCTTCGGGGCTCACGTCACGAACCTTGGAGATGTCGAATTCGGGTCCGCCTGCCGAAAGCTGCCGGGCCGCCGCGCGCGCGCGATCGATCCAGGTGTCGGGAGCCTCACCCTCGGCAACGATGCGATCATCGACGATCGAAAGTCGTACTGTTTCCGGCGGATACAGTGACGCCGTCAGCCGCTTCAGCACGAACTCCGGCTCAAGGCTCTGATAGAACTGCCACTGCGCATGAACCCGGGCGGGATCGACCTCTGTTCCCGACAACAGCGACTGCGGATCGGCGCCAAGCGGGTCTCGCAGGCCGGCAATATAGAATTGGCCGTCGCTTATCTTTTGGTCTGCAACGATGATGCCCGGCTGGGTCTCCAGTCGCGACACATAAGCCTGCCAGCGCTGCGCCGCGCGCACTTCGGGGCTTACGTCACGAACCCCCGAGATGTCGAAGACCGGCCCGCCTGCCGAAAGCTGCTGGGCCGCCGCGCGCGCCCGGCTGATCCAGGTGTCGGGAGCCTCACCCTCGGCGACGACGCGACCATCGACGATCGAAAATCGCACTGAATCCGGCGGAGCCAGCGACGCCGTCAGCCGCTTCAGCACGAACTCCGGCTCGAGGCTCTGATAGAATTGCCATTGCGAATGAACCCCGGCCGGATCGACTCCCGTGCCTGACAACAGCGACTGCGGGTCGACGGCAAGCGGGTCCCTCAGGCCGGCAATATAGAACTGGCCATCGCGTACCTGCTGTTCGGCAACGATGATGCCCGGCTGGGCCTCCACTCGCGACACGTAAGCCTGCCAGCGCGACACGTAAGCCTGCCAGCGCTGCGCTGATTGCCAGGAAAGAAAGTACCAAACGCCTGCCAGACTCAAGAGCAACAGGGCAACGGCCGCCACCAGCCACGGAAATCCGTCGTTTGATTCCTCTTGCTTGAGCTCGACGCAGGTCTGCAACTGCGCCTCTACGGAGGCCAGCTGCGAACCGTCGCCGTCGAACTGCTCTAAAGCCTCTGAGGATTGCTCATGGATGCGAAGCAACACATCGCGAACGATTTCATGCAACTCCTCCGGCGGATTTCCCCGGATCACCGAAACCAGGGTCGCAAACGGTCCAACTTCCGACCAGAGACGAAGCTCGCCGAAACGGATTGTGTCCAGGCCGCTCTGCTCTTTCTCGTTAAATGAGTCTTTTACAAAATCCTGAATCGCACTGAGCATCGAAGAAATGAGCTGAGGATCTTCGCTCGTTGCATTGTCGGCCGTTACATGCGTTATCAAAAGGCCGGAATTCCGATGAATGAGAAACGCATGTTCCACACGGTAGACAAGGGAATGCTTCAGAACAACTGCCGAGAAGCTTGCCCCTGTTCTCCAGGCTTCAAGTCTCCACTTGAGCCCGTGCCAGGTGAATATGTGCCTTAGAGTTTCATTCAGCGACTGAAAGGTCTGGTCGATCTTTTCGCCGATCGACTTGCGAATTGCCGGCAGAAACACCGGGTACAATATGTCCGTCAGCGTGCGCGGGCTCTTCTGGATCGACCGTTGCACAGCCCGTTCGACAGCTGGCGCAAGCGCCTCGCCGAGTTGCGCGTAAGGCGCTCGTCCGGCAGCACTGGGAAGAACGTCGCCCACGGCCGCCGCAAGCTGCTCGGGTTCGTCGAGCAGATGCGTGACGCGTGAAAGCTCGGAGATTTCGCGGCTGACCAGCAACTGCCGCAGCGTTTCCATGCGCGGATCGGCGGTTGGAACCGCCTCGAACTGCGCACGGTAGTCCGGATCAACGTTCCGGGCAATTTCGATCAAAAGACGAGCCAGAGCCTCGCGATCAATCTCTGTATCGTTCGAGGCTGTTCTTTGCGGAAGGTTGAATGGGTCGACGGTGGACGTCAAGGTCCCATCAACTCACTTTCCAGCTACGGTCCGAGTTGCTCTTGCTCCCGACGGGATCCTGATTGAGACACTTTGCAACCTCGACAAACAGGCCAGCCAAAAGATTTCGGTCGGTCTTGACGTTGCTGAGGTCGGCAAACATCTTCTCGATCAGCATCTGAACGCCTTCATTCTTCTGCTTGATTTCCTCACGCAGCAAATGATCGTTTCGATTTATCCGGTCCGAAACATCGCGCTCGAGCGCGCTTAACTGATCCGACAACGTGCGCACCTGCTTTTCAAGAGCCTGGTTTTGCTCGCGAAGATTCCGGTCGATCTCCTTGTCGGCATCGGCTCGTGAATCTTTTTCGCTCCGCAATTGCCCTGCAAGCGAATCGATCTGCTTCTTTGCATTCGACTCGTACATTTCGAGATTGCGCTTGGCCTCGGATTCAACATCCTTGAAGCGCTGCAACACCCGTTCTTCAAGCTTGGAAAAGCGGCGGTCATAGTCCTGCATCTGGTTGCCGAACAGCAGGTCACGGATCTTGTCGACACCGACGGCGTCGCCGGCGGTTCCGTTTTCGCGGGCCTGAACTCCCATGAAGTTCAGCCCGTTTCCTTCTGTGTTACCTATCAGATTTACGTCCGCCTTCTTTTCTGAAGAAGCGGAATTCGAAGATTCCTTAGCCATCCATATACCCCCATTGAACACATGCCGTCAGGTAAGCATGTCAGCAATCGGGCCGCAAGCCGGATTCGTCTTGACTTATGCCTATTCATGGGGCAGCCGAGCGCGATGGCTAACGGCCCGGCAATGGCAATCAGGGGCGATGCCCTCTTGAAGGCGCGGAGCGTGCGGACGGTTCCGGGTATCCAAAAAGCGGCCTTCAGTCGAACGTCGCCAGCGGCTCGGCATTGATCTCGACCCACTCACAGCGCCGGCTTTCGTGGTAAAAAGACTGAAATGGCGGCGGGAACGACGGGTCGGCGAAGGCGCCGACGGGAATGGCGATCACACCGGGCTGCGTGTCGATGCGATAGTGGACGGCGGCGCCGCACTCCGGGCAGAAATTGTAGATGACGCGGCCGCCCTCGTCGCCGGTGCGCGTGAACTGCTTCGCCCGTCCCTCGATCGATACATCAGCTTGCGCAAACCGGACATTGTAGCTGAAGGCGCTGCCGGTGCGGCGCTTGCAGTCGAGGCAATGACAGACCGAGATGCGCACCGGCTCGCCCGAACAGACGGCTGAAAGCTGGCCGCAGAGACATTGCGCGCGGCGCGTGACCATTGTTTCTTCCTCCCTTCACATCACTGCGTATCGGCGCTGGCCCTCAGTTCCGTCCGCTTCTGTTCCGAAACCATGGCTAGATCCAGCACCTTCTGCAGTTCGGCGGCATGGTGGAATGAAGGCTCGGCCTGCACGCCGCTGCGAACCGCATCGACGAAGCGCTGGTAATTGGTCGGCACCGTGCCGGCGTCGAGCACCTGCCATTTGGCGTTCTCGATATCCTCGCCGACACACGCCTTCAGTTCCGAACCCTCGAGATTGTGCACGACTTCGATGCCGCCCTTGTCGCCATAGATGCGCAGGCGCAATTCGTTGATGTGGCCGGTCGCCCAGCGGCTGGCGTGAACGACGCCAAAGGCGCCGTTGGAGAAATCCAGCGTCATGGCGAAGCTGTCATTGGCGTCGAGGTCGTATTCGCCGATGCGGTTGCCTGGCGCCTTATCGAAGGTGCGCAGCCGGCAAAACACGTGGTCGATGTCGAGTGCGGCGCCATAGCTGGCGAAATCGAGGATGTGGATGCCGACATCGCCGAGCACGCCGTTGGAGCCGTGGTCGCGCGACAGCCGCCACAGCCATTTCGGGTCGGCGCGCCAGTCGCCCCAGAATTTCGACACCAGCCAGCTCTGCAGATAGGAGGACTCGACGTGGCGGACGGTGCCGATCTCGCCGGCCAGCACCATCTGCCGCGCCTTCTGCAAGGCAGCGACATTGCGATAGGTGAGGTTGACCATGTTGACGATGCCGGCTGCCTCAGCCGCGTTGGCCATCTCGCTTGCCTTGCCGAAGTCTTCGGCCAGCGGCTTTTCGCACAGCACCGGCTTGCCGGCCGCAATCAGCGCCATGGTCGTCGGATGATGGATGCGATCGGGCGTGACGTTGGCGACCGCATCGAACTCGCCCCACGCCAGCGCGTCTTCCAGCGATGTGAATCGCTTCGATATCTTGAACCCGTCGGCGAATTCGCCCACGCGCTTTTCATCGACGTCGGCAGCACCGACGATCTCGACGCCGTCGATGCCGCCGAAACGGCGGGCATGCTCCTGCGCCATCCAGCCGGTACCCAGTATCAAAAGCCGCATTCTCTGCACTCCGAGCGAATTGGTTCGATTCAATCATATGGCGCAGATACGGTCTAGGAAACCCATGCGGAAAGCCGCTACGCCTTTTTTCCTGGACTTTGCTTTAGCGGTAGCCGGCCTCGCCCGAAACGTGCAGCTTGCCGCCGCGCTCGACGATCGGCTCCAGCGCCTTTTCGACCGGCACGTTCGGCGCCTCAAGGATCGCCGACTTGGTGCCCTGCGGATTGTGCGCCCACTTAACCGCATTGCGCAGCACCTTGTGCACATTGGCGTCGTGATAGGTCGGATAGGTCTCGTGGCCCGGGCGGAAGTAGAAGACATTGCCGGCGCCGCGGCGATAGGTCAGCCCAGAACGGAACACCTCGCCGCCCTGGAACCAGGAGATGAAGACGGTCTCCAGCGGTTCGGGCACGGCGAACTGCTCGCCATACATTTCTTCATTCTCGAGCTCGAAATATTCGCCGACGCCTTCGGCGATCGGATGGCTGGGACTGGTCGCCCAGAGCCGCTCGCGCTCACCCGCCTCGCGCCATTTCAGCGTGCAGGGCGTGCCCATCAGCCGCTTGAAGATTTTCGAGAAATGGCCGGAATGGAGAACGATCAGCCCCATGCCTTCAAAGACCCGGCGGGCGACGCGCTCGACGATCTCGTCGGCCACCGCGCCATGATCCTTGTGGCCCCACCAGACCAGCACGTCGGTCTCGGCCAGACGGTCGGCCGGCAGGCCGTGCTCCGGCTGCTCGAGCGTGGCGGTCGAGGCGGAGATCGCCTTGTCGGCATTCAGCGCCTTGGCGATGGTCGTGTGCATGCCCTCGGGATAGAGGGCTGCGACCACCTCATTGGTCCGCTCATGGATGTTCTCGCCCCAAACGACAGCGCGTATTGTCATGGATGTCCTCGTGGTGAAGCCGACCCGCAGGGGTCACTCGTAGTCTGCCTGGGGGTGAAAAGGGAATAGGCAGTGGGGAATAGGCAATAGGGGCAGAAAAACAATCAACAGGCGATGGACGCTCCTACTGCCTACTGCCTACTGCCTACTGCCTACTGCCTACTGCCTACTGCCTTACGCTCCCCGGCCTTCCTGAGCGACCCGCGTCAGCGGCTTGGTCAGGCGCGGCACGACGACGAGGCGCTTAATCTTGCCCTTCTTGTAGGCGGCAAGGAAGCGGGCGTAGTCCTTGAAGACGACGCAGCCATTGGATTCCGCACGGCCGCCGCGCAGCATGTAGGTGTGGGCGAGCAGGCCGTCGCGACCGTACTTGTTGCCGCCGCTGACGGGAGTGAGACGGAGCGCCTCGACGCCATGGAAGCGGGATTCTCGAAGACGCAGATCATAGGTGTTGGGCGGCGTCGGGCCGACATTCTTCTTGTGCACGAAGCGCGGCTGGTCGACCATCGAACCCAGCCCCGAATGGGCCTCCAGCCGCGAGCCGTCCGGCATGTAGACGGTCTTGGCCGAGATGTCGTAGACGGCGACGCCGCCGCCCATTCCGGGCGTGGCGAACAGATCCTTGAAGGCGCGACCGACACCGCCCGCCGGGACGTCCGGCTTGGCATAGGCCAGCATCTCGCCGGCCTGTGTCTTCGACCGTTTGCCAGGTTTGATCCGGCTTGATTGGATGCTCTGGCTTTCTGGCACGCCAGGCAGTGCGGCAACCTCCGAAGTACTGCGTGGCGAGCGCGGCGACGAATTGCCCGGCGACTGGGGTGCGGGGCTCTCGGCCGCCCTGTCGGTCTGTGGCTTGGCTGCCCTGGGTTTGCTGGCTTGCCGAGCCTCGGCAGGCTGAGCGGTTTCGGCGCGTGGACGCCAACCCGGCAACGCAATGTTGTCGGGCAGATCGTCCTGCGGCGGCAGCGAAGCGACCTGAACCTCGGCCTGCTCAGGATCCTGCCCTCCGGCGATTGCTTCAACGGCCGGCGGCGGGGCCAGCATGTCAGCGTCTTCCGGCAAGCTGTTGGCCAGCGCCAGCGCCAGGCGCGATGAGCGTTCGATCTCAGCCACTTCCAGCCCAAAGCGTTCCGAAGCGGGGCCATGCTGATCGGGCAGCCGGACTTCGGCGAAACGGGCAGCGACCGGAAGGCTGGCAAGCATGAACGGCGCATTCGAGGCCCTGGCGAAGGCGGCAGCCAGCTTTTGCGGCGACAGTTCTGCCTTGGCCACCACGCCGTCGAAGCGCATGCCGCGCGAAGTGGCGAGAGCGACGCTGGTGTTTGGCGCAATGTTTGAGGCGACAATGCTCGGGGCCACAGCGTGCGCGGCCGGCTTCAGCCGCGCCATCTTGCCGTCATGCGCGAAGTTCGCGGCGGCTTGCGCGCAGCCGGCGTCGCATTGGCTGAGCAGCGAGGCCTGTGATTTTTGCGCCGAAAGCCGAGGCGCCCACGAATTGGCGAGGCTGCGGCGCGAATCGGCAAGTGCTGCGTTCGGCAGAAGCAGACTGTGCGGAAGGCTGTTGGAGGCTGCGGTGAGCGAGGTACCGAGCGAATAGAGGCCGGCCATGGTTGCCACCGACCACAGCGCCAAGGCCGCGCCGACAACCGGCACCACCACCCAGCGCTGGCCGGATCTCTTCGAAGTCAAACCCCGTTCAGGAGTATCGCCCCGGTCTTTCAAACGCAAAAACGCCATACAACCACTCTCAATCGGCATGCAGGCTTGCGACCCTCGCATCCGTGACATCCACAGTTCGCTGGTGCCCCCTGCACCTTTCGCTTCTGTTGCCGATTGAATCAAAAGATGGACAAAGTTGGTTAACCAATCCCTCCATCAGCCACCGATTATGCGGCGCCTGATACGAAAAAAAGAGCACTCCATGGTCTGCGCCACGGTAGAATGCTCTCCCTCACCCCCGCCTTGCTGCCCGTTTTTGCGATCCAAGTCAAGGAAACGCTGCGTCAGCCTGCTGCAAGCCTGTGCTGATTGCCCGCTGATCGGCCTTCTCAATCAGTTGACCTTCCGGTGGCTGGAAGGTCTATCTGCTCAGAGACGGAGACCTCCGGCGACGGAAATTCGCCGACGAGAACCGGCATCACGACCGAAGAATCCGACTGCAGCTCGAACCCCTGCTGCGGCTGGCTGAGCACGGATGGATGAGGCAAGGACATGGCGCCGTGAGATGGACTGTGAAAGCGGCGCTGCTGTGGCTGGTCTGTGCCCTTACGATGGGCGCCTCCGTCGGCAGCGGACCGATCGTCGCGGCCCGCCAGGCGTCGATGAAGGAGATGGCGGCGGCTGCGAAAACCATTGACGGCATGTTCGACCGCAGGCAAGCCTATGACGCGGCAGCCTTCAAGGCGGCAGCGGACACGCTGCGCGCGCGCACCGGCCCTGCCCTGATTGCCGAATTTCCGAGCGGCTCGCTTGGACCGCCTTCGCAGGCCAGGCTGGAGATCGATCAGTCACGGGCGGAATTCGAGGCCCTGGCAAATCATATCGGAACGCTGGCCGACGCTCTGGCCGCCAAGGCCGAAAGCGCGCCGGCCGTCATCACCGATGACATGCGCATGGGCACCGGCCTGGCGATGGGCGGCGGCAGCCTGCTCGGCAAGCGCTCGATTCCAGAGGAAGCCGATCCGACCAAACTGCCGGCGGAGCATATCCTGCATCTCATCCTGCAGGATTGCTCGACCTGTCATTCGAAATTCCGGCAAAAGGTACAGTGAAGCGACATTATCCGGCGGAGCATTTCTTGCTGGCCTGCGCCACAGTCACTTTGCATACAAGTAAATTCGTTTGTGCTAATATATCGCCGGTCGTGCATATCCATGCATGACGAGCATCGGGAGGATGCAATGAAAACCATGAATCGCAGGTCTGCAATTGCCCTCGGTCTGACGACCGCCGCGGTAGCGCCTTTGTTCACCTTGGCGGCATCGGCAAAAATCAAGAAATACGGCCCGAAAGAGGGCAAGGAGATTGCGCCCGGTGTCAGGGTGGTGGAGGTCGGCACCGGCAATGCAGACATTCCCGCCTACAAGAGCATCGCAATTATCGACGTTGTGTTTCAGCCCGGAGCACATGCTCCTCAAACCGTGATGGACAACGACATGGTGTGCACCATTACCTCAGGTGCATTCACGATCAAGAAAGCGGACAAGGAATTCAAGCTCAAGACGGGTGATATGTACACCTGCTCCAAGGGCAAGACCGATGAAGCGACGAATACAAGCAAGGAGGTCGGCGTGCATCGCATCGCCGTATTGATACCCGCATAGCAGATGGAACTCCGGCCGGACCACGCCGTCACGAGTCCGGCCGGCCAGACGAGGCGATCTCGTTCCGTCGTCAGCGCGGCCATCTCACGCCAGCCACTCCCTGAGCGCCGGGCGGGCGGGAGCGGCGCGCATGTGGTCTTCGCGCTATGGCTTTGTTTGGGCATGATCTTTCGCGAAATCTGGCTTGGTTTAAAGCCATCGGCTAGCTCGAATGGCTGATCAATCGCGCATCCACGTGGCCAACACCGAGGTGGAAAACCGCACGAGTTTTGCCGGCCACCAGGCGGTGTTCGAGGCGATCGAGCGCCGCGACCCGGAAGCGGCCGGCCAAGCGATGCGGGCGCATCTGGAAAACGCCCGGAGCAAGTTCAATTCAGGTTCGGGCAGATTGGACTAGCCGGCAGACGCGGCAGCGCTCTGGCGCAAAGCAAAAAGCCCGCCGTTCAAAGCCGGCGGGCTCCCATCAATCATACAGCGCGATCCGGTCGCCGATAACCAGGACGACCGAATTTCGGCCTTCAGCGGCTGGTTGCGCTCAGGGGGCGGGCTTCGACGGGTTTGAAGCGACCAGCGATCCGAGTTTGCCGGCTTTGGCCAGACTCGGCTTTTCGTAAGTTTTCTTCACAGAATCCCTCCTCTAATGGCATCAATTTCCTCTGCCAGGCCTGTTTTGTCAAATCTGGCAGCAGTCCGTCACAGGTCCCGGCGGCAATTCGTGCCGTTACGCCGGCTCGCGCTTCAGCGCCTGCGCCATGCAGTGAATGCCGCCGCCGGTCTTGGAAATCTCGCTCATGTCGACGGCAGCAACCTCGAAGCCGCGCGCTTTGAGTTGGCCGATCAGCGACTGGCTCGACGTCGGCGCGATCACCCTGTCCTTGCCGAGCGACATGAAGTTGCAGCCGAGCGCCATCGTGTCCTGGAAGGGCACATCGATGATCTCGTGGCCCTTGCCCTTCAGCCAGTCGACAATGCCGGGCTCGGTGCAGGCGAGGCACACCGCGGTGAGCTTTTCAGCGATCGGCACCACCATCAGGTCGATATGGACATAGTATTCGTCGATGAAGGCGAGGCGCGTTTCCCAGCCTTCCTTTTCGAACCAGTCCTGCACCTGGCGGGCGCCCTCTTCCTGCGTGCGGGCGCCGCCGCAGCCGATCAGCACCACGCCCTCCTCGATGACGTTGAAGTCGCCGCCTTCGAAGGTGCCAGCCGTGACCATGTCGTAGATGGGGATGCCGAGCTTTTCATAGGTGCGGATGGCGGCATAGTTCTCGCCGCGCCGCCACCAATTGGCCATGGCGGTGATGAAGGCGCCGTAGGGCGTCATGACGCTGGAGTCTCTGGAATAGACCTGCATCGGCAGTTCCGGCGTCGGCTCGTGCCAGTGGATGTTGACGCCGAAATGCTCATAGGCGGCGACGAGGTCCTTGTGCTGCGCCTGGGCGATCTGAACGTTGCAGGGCGCTTCGCGCAAATGCTTGCGCGAGAGCGAGCTGGTCGAGAGGTGGCGCAGGAAGTTTGGCGAGCCGAGCAACACGTCTGTCAGCACGTCGGTCTCGTTGGCAAAGCCCCATGATGTCAGCGGCTTGGTGCCGCCGGCGGGATTGCGGCGCTGCAGCGAGAACGGTTCGGCGATGATGCGATCATGGACGGTCATAAGGTTCTCCTCGATTTGACTATGCAGCTTGATTGGATTGGCTGCTCGGAATCCACCAATCGCGTCCGCGCGCGGTGGTGACATATTCCGGCCAGCGGAAATTGATCGGCGGGTCATAGTCGCAAAGCGGCGCGATCCAGTTGGAGCCACCAATGCCGCCGCCGCTGCGGGTGACGAATTCGTCCATGGCCGCATCGCGCGCGGCCTTGTCCTCGAGCAGGCGGAGGGCTGCAAGCGCAACCGTCTTGGCGGCGCAAATGACCATCGGGTCGATGGTGGCCGAGATACCGCCCAGCGCGTTCATCGCCCAGGATGGATAGGCATGGCCATTCGCCGAGCGCAGCGCCGGGCGGGCGACATAGAAGCGTGCGGTCGGCGTGTGCCACGACATGTCGGTGTAGTCGTCGGAGGTCGAGTTGATCTGCGACGGAGGCAAATCGCGGCGCAGGATTGCCTCGGCCTCTTGCGGCGCAACCAGCCGCTCCATCTGGTCGATGAAAGGGTTGTCGGTCGCGGTGCCGCCGGCATTGACCTGGACCTCGCGACCGATCGCTTTCGCCGCCTCGTCCCAGCTCGGAGCGCCAACGGTGGACAGCGCCTCATAGGCAATCCCCGCCATGGCGTGATTGGCGAGGCCCGGCCTCGACTTCGACACCCAATGGCGCTCATAGCGACAACCGCTGATCGCCGCGGCCGCGGCCGCATTACGGTCGAGCACCGCGGTGACCTGCTCTGCCATGGCAATGGTCGGCACGCGGATCATGTACTGGATCTCGGCCAGCCCCGCCGGCAGATTGTCGGCGGTCGCCTGCCCGGCGGTGAGGATCGCCTCGCTGATCGACCAGCCGCCCTGGTGAGGCAGCATGGAATCGCGCAGCGCCTTGGAGGTCATGTACATCGTCATCAGCGCGTCATTGGCGCCGGGCGCCCGCACCGCCGAGTGCGCCTGCGGGATCGGCGCGCCATCGCTTGCGCGAACCCAGTTTTCGGGTTCGTCGCAGACAAAACGGTAGATCATCGCGTAGGCCGCGCCGCAATGCGTGTCCCAACGCGCCGTGTTGCAGAGCGGCAGCATATAGAAGGGATGGAACGAGATCATGCCGGCAAGGCCGTCATAATAGCCTTTGGCTGCATGGATCGGCTTCGAGCCCCTGACCTTCTCGGCCGGCTCGCCGGTGAAGCGCAGCGTCCCTTTGATGCCGTGGCGTTGCATTGCCGCCTTAGTGGCGAGAAGTCCGCCGAGGCCGGCAATGCCAAGCCCGGAATGCGGATCGGTGTGGCCGCCGGCCTCGCTGCCGAGGCCCGGCCTCGATCGCTTCACCGTTGCCGCGTCCTGGCAGTTGCCGGGCACGGCGTCGTATTCGCCGTACATGCCGATGGTCGGCCCCGGGCCATTCGTCCAGTGGGCGCAAAAGGCGGTCGGCATGCCGGCCGACCCTTCCTCGACCGAAAAGCCCTCATGCTTCAGCCGCGCGACATACCAGGCCGCCGACTGGTATTCGCGCCAGGCTGTTTCGCCGAAATCGAAAATGGTGCGCGTCCACGCCGACAGCGACGGCTGGATGCTATCGAGACAGGCAAGCGCGGTGGCTTGCGCCGAGGTCGTCACCGGTTTCTCCATGCGGCCCAAGAAAGCAGTGAAGCGGCATTGCAAAAAGTGATATGTTTTTCCGGTTCATGCAAATTCGGTTCACCTGAGGCCTCTTGCGAATACCTTCCACACAGGCGCTGCGCGCCCTCGACAGTTTTGCCCGTCACGGCAGTGTCTGGCGCGCCGCCGATGAACTGCATTTGACCCGCAGCGCCGTCAGCCATCAGTTGCGGCTCCTCGAACGCGACCTCGGCTTCGACCTGCTGGAGCGCATCGGCAAGGGCGTGGCGCTGACACCGCGCGGCCAGCGCTATGCCGCCGATGTGAGAAAGGCGCTGACGGTGCTCGGCGATGCGGTGACGCGCCAGGCCGGCACGGGCGTCGGCGGTTCGTTCGCCGTTTCCTGCACGCCGGGCTTCGCCTCTCTGTTTTTATGCACGCATATCGGCGAGTTCCGGAAAATGTATCCGGACGTGGCGCTGTCGATCCTGACGCCGCGGCGGCTGGACGATGTCAGCAATCCGGACGCCGATGCCTTCATTGCCTTTGGCGTCGGCAACTGGCCGAACCGCTCGGTGGAGTTGCTGTGCGAAATCTCGTTCACGCCACTTTGCAGCCCGACACTGCTCAACAAGGTCGGCGGCTTTTCAAAACCGGCCGACGTGCTGCGCGCCAATCTCCTGCATCTCGGCGACACCGAGGACTGGGCGCGCTGGCTGGCGCTGTCCAAGGTGGAAAACCCCGACACCGAAGGCGGCATCTTCTTCTCGGACATGAACCTCGTTTTTTCCGCGGCGATCGCCGGCCAGGGCATCGCCATGGGCGACGAGTTGACCAGCCGCCGGGCGCTGAGCGAAGGCCGTCTGGTGCGCCCCTTCGACATCGCGATCCCCTCGCCGCGCTCGTATTTCCTGGTGTCGGAACATGCCAAGGCCAGCCACCCGGTGCTGGAAGCATTCAATGGGTGGTTGAGGTCGAAGCTGTCGGAGAACCGGATCAGCCCGTACTAGCCTCCCATCCGTGAATCAAATTTGCCGATCAGGCGAAAACTATTCGGTTGCGGTGAGCCGGCGCCCTGCCTACGCTCAAGCCACGATCAAGGAAGAGGCAGGATGCAGCAACCCGGCCGGGCCGCAGAGATCAAGGCAATCGGGATCGGCAAGAGCTTCGGCTCGTTCCAGGCGCTGGACGATCTGACGCTCAATATCGGCCGCGGCGAGTTTTTGACGCTGCTCGGCCCCTCGGGTTCCGGCAAGACCACCTTCCTGATGATTCTGGCCGGCTTCGTGCAGCCCACCGTCGGCAGGCTTTTCAGCGACGGCGTCGACATCACCGAACGGCCGGCCGAGCAGCGTGCCGCCGGCATGGTGTTCCAAGGTTATGCGCTGTTTCCGCATATGTCGGTCGAAGCCAACATCGCTTTCCCGCTCAAGGTACGCAAGAAATCGGCTGCCGAGATCAAGCGCCGCGTTGCCGAGATGATCGAGCGCGTCGGCCTCAAGGGCCATGAGACGAAACTGCCGGCGCAGCTTTCCGGCGGCCAGCAGCAGCGCGTGGCGTTGGCCCGTGCTTTGGTGTTCGAACCCGGCGTGCTGCTCCTCGACGAGCCGTTCTCAGCGCTCGACAAGAGCCTGCGCGGCCAGATGCAGGCCGAGATGAAGCGGCTGCATCAGGAGACCGGCACCACCTTCGTCTTCGTTACCCACGACCAGAGCGAGGCGCTGGCGCTGTCGTCGCGCGTCGCCATCTTCAACCATGGCAAATTGCTGCAGGTCGGTGCACCGGACGAGGTGTATGACCGGCCGGCCAATCGTTTCGTCGCTGAGTTCCTGGGCGAGATCAACATGCTGCCGCTCAAGGGCGTGAAGCGCGCCGACAATGGCGCGACCGCGCTCTGCGAAGACCGCGCGATCACGCTGCGCGGCAATGCCGAGGCGGTGAACGGCAACGCCATATTGGCGATCCGGCCCGAACATATGTCGATCGCGCGCGAAGCCGCCACCGGCGAGAATGGCATCGCCGCCACCGCCATCGGCTCGACTTATCTGGGTGCGGCGACCAAGCTCGATCTGACGACGCGCCAGGGCGCCAAGGTGACCGTCTCGGTGCCGAACGAGGTCGCGGCGGCGGCGCTGAGCAAAGGCAATTCCGTCTGGCTGACCTGGCCGGCGGAAAAGGGTTTCCTCCTTCCGGACGGAGGATGACGACGAGAACGGCGAAGTCTTCCAGCAAAGAATCTGGAGCGCGCCATAACCACCGGAACCAACAACGAAAAAGGGGAACTAAAATGACAGACCAAAGCAAAAAACAAGCCATGGACGCGCTATCCGCCCGGGCTGTGCGCGGCGAGATTTCGCGCCGGCAATTCACCCAGCTTGCAGCCTTCGTGCTGGCCGGCACGCCGATGCTGCTGCGCTCGACCGGCGCGTTTGCGCAGGCCAAGGAACTGGTGCTGGTCAACTGGGGTGGCGATGCCCTCACCGCTTATGACGCCGCCTATGGCCAGGCCTTCACCAAGGAGACCGGCATCGCCGTCAAGATGGACGGTTCGGGCCCGACCGAAGGCGCGATTGCCGCACAGTTCAAGAGCGGCGCGCCGACCTGGGACCTTGTCGACGTCGACCCGTTCTCGGCCATCACGCTCGGCGCGCAGGGTGCGCTCGAGCCGATCGACTACGCCGTCGTCGACAAGAAGAAGATGCGCGAGGGGTTCGGCTGGGAATACGCGGCGTCGACCTATTTCTTCTCCTATGTCATCGCCTATGATTCCGAGAAATACGGCAAGGACGCGCCGACCGGCATGGCCGACTTCTTCGACGTGAAGAAGTTTCCGGGCAAGCGCTCGCTCTACAAATGGGGCGTGTCGAGTTGGGAAGCCGCACTTCTCGCAGACGGCATCGCGCCGACCTCGCTCTACCCGCTCGACCTGAAGCGCGCGCATGACAAGATCGCCGCCTTCAAGGAAAACGTCGTGGCTTACTGGGGCGGCGGCGCCGAGAGCCAGAGCGTGCTGCTCAACGGCGAAGCCTCGATGGCGATCGTGTGGTCGACCCGCGCCTCGCTGATCGAGCAGGACTCGGGCGGCAAGATCAAGTTCATCTGGGATCAGGGCCTGATTTCGCCCGGCGCGCTGGCCGTGCTCAAGGGCAACCCCGGCGGCAAGGACGCAGCGATGAAGTTCATCGCCAGCGCCCAGGATCCGGAGAAGCAACTGGTGATGTTCGACAAGCTCGGACAGGGTCCGGCCAATCCGGCCGCCGATGCGCTGATCCCCGCCGACAAGAAGCGCATCAACCCGGTCGATCCCGAAAACATGAAGAAGCAGATCGCGCTCGACATGGACTGGTACGCCAAGAATTACGGGGCAGCACTCGACGAATACACCAAGATCATCTCGGCCTGACCAGGCCGGGCACGAGCTTCGATGAGAGGCACCCTCTCCGACAGGATGGGCGCGGCGGTGCTGATGGCGCCGCTGCTGCTGTTCCTTGTGCTGGCCTACGCCTGGCCGTTCCTCGGCGTCGTCAAGTGGAGCGTCACCTTGCCGACACCGGGGCTCGGCCAGTATGGCGCGCTCGCCACCGATGCCCTGGTGCAGTCTGTGTTCATCCGCACGCTGCGCATCGCGCTGATCGTCACCGTGGTTTCCGTGGCGGCGGCATACGCCATCACCATGGTGTGGGTGCGCGGCAGCCCGGCACAGCGCATAATCGCTGAATTCTGCATTTTCGTCCCCTTCTGGATCTCGGTGCTGACCCGCGCCTTCGGCTGGGTGGCGCTTTTGTCCAACCGCGGCCTGATCAACACCTGGCTGCAATCGATCGGCTTCATCTCCGAGCCGCTGGCGCTGGTGCGCAACGAGTTCGGCGTCATCGTCGGTATGACGCATTTTTTGATCCCATTCGCGGTGTTCCCGCTGGCCTCCGCCATGCGCAGCCTCGACGAGCGCGTGCTGCTCGCGGCGCGCGGGCTCGGCTCCAGCCGCATGCGCACCTTCTGGACCGTGTTCGTGCCGATGACGCGCTCCGGCATCATCGGTTCGGCGATGATCGTGTTCGTCTTCTCGCTCGGCTTCTTCGTCACGCCGGCGATCCTCGGCGGCGGCCGCAGCGTGATGATCGCCGAGCTGATCTACCTCAGGATATTCCAAAGCCCCGACTGGGGACTGGGTGCGGCGATCAGCGTCGTGCTGGTGCTGTTCGTCGGCGCGCTCATGGCGCTGCTGTTCCGCTATGTCAGACCGAAGCAGCTGATCTGATGCCGACCTATCGCCCCGGTCCCGTCTCGCTGATCCTCGCCGTGCTGGTGGCGCTGTTCCTGCTGCTGCCGCTGCTGGCGGTCATCCCGGTGTCGCTGACGCCAAGCCGCATGCTGGCTATGCCGACGGGCGAACTGTCGCTGCGCCACTACCGCGCGCTGATCGAGGATCCGCGCTGGCTCGACGCCATCCTGCTGTCGGTCCGCATCGGCATCGTCAGCAGCGTCATCTCGACCGTGCTGGCGCTGTGCTTCAGCCTTGGCGTCTGGATGTTCCAGCCGCGCTTCACGGCCACCCTTGTCGGCTTCGTGCTGTTGCCGATGGTGGTGCCGCCGGTGGTCTCGGCGATCACGCTCTACTTCCTGCTGACGTCGATCTCGGGCATGAGCTCGTTCTTCGGCTACGACACCTGGCTCGGCGTCGCCATGGCGCATTCGGTGATGACGGTGCCTTTCGCCACGGTGCTGATCCTGGTCTCGCTCAGCCAGCTCGACCGCCGCATCGACCTTGCCGCGCGCGGCCTTGGCGCCGGCGTGTGGGAACGCGCCACGCGCATCATCATGCCCAACATCAAGTTCGGCATCGTCACCGCCGCGCTGCTGTCCTTCGTGCTGTCCTGGGAAGAGATCGGCGTCACCCTGTTCATCACCTCGGTCAACGCCATCACGCTGCCGCGGCTGATGTGGATGGGCCTGCGCGACAACATCGACCCGGCGATCGCCGCGCTCTCGGTGATCCTGATCATCATCACTGTGCTGGTGCTGGCGGTGAGGACTGTGGTGGTGAAGATGCGCGGCGGGCACTGAGCCAAGGTGGCCAACAACAATCGGCGATAGCCAAGCCGCTGTGTGAAGGGCGTTACGGACGGTGAGCGCCGGGTACATTACGCGGCGTCATGGGAAACCTGCCGCTGGTGACATTTGCCTTCGTGTCGGTGCTCGGAATGGCGGTTCCGGGACCGGACGTCGTGCTCGCCATCACCAACGGCTCCCGCTACGGCTTTCGACGCGCGTTTCTCGGCATGGCCGGCGTCGTACTGTCTGATTTCGTTCTTATCAGCATCGTCGCGCTGGGCTTCGGCGCTCTTCTGCTGGCTTCGGAATTCTATCTCTCGGCTCTCAGGATGTTCGGCGCGGGCTATCTGCTTTTCGTCGCCATCGGTACCCTGCGCGCCGCATCCCGACCTTCGTTCAACCCTAACCTTCCCGAAACACGCCATTCAGCCAAGGCACTCATTGGGCGCTGCTTCCTGGTGGCGGTCACAAATCCGGCGGCCTGGCTGCTTTTCCCCGCGATCCTGCCGCATTTTGTCCGCGTGGATGAGCCGATCGCGATCCAGTATGGCATCCTGGCCATTATCGCCGCGCTTGCCGATGTGTTTGTGCTGACGTTTTACGCAGCCCTTGGCGCGCGGGCTGCAAGGCTTCTGGCTGGGCCAAACGCCGTGTGGATCGACCGGTTTTACGGTATCGCCCTGCTTGGTCTTTCGAGCACTTTGATCCTGCAATCCCTCGGCCATCTGAGATAGTCGACACAGGAACACACAGGCCCGGATTTTAGCAATCGGCCCGCAGTCAGCTTGCGAAGAATCTCGACAGCCTTGCAGCCGTGTCTTCGGGGTGCTCTTCCGGGAAGAAATGCCCACCCTTGACCGAGCCGCCTCCGACGTTATCAGCCCATTGCCGCCAGATCGCCAACGGGCCGCCCTCCTCCGCATACCAGTTCTCCAACCCGCCCTCGCCGCTCCAGAGCGCAAGCAGCGGGCATCTGATGCGACAGCCATTAGCCTGGTCCTGCGCGTCGTGCTCGCGGTCGATGCCTGCGGCGGCGCGATATTCCTCGCAGATGGCGTGGGCATGGGCGGGATCACGCAGCGCCTCGATATAGGCGGCCCTGACCTCAGCGGGAAAAGCATCTGGAGCCGAGCCCCAGCCGGCGATCGCATTGTCGACAACTGCGTCGGGTGCTGCGGACAACAGGCGCTCAGGCAGCGGTTCCGGCTGGGCGAGCAGGCTCCACGGCCAGAAGGCCAGCGCCAACCTGGCATCGGCCCGATCCCAGGCGGAGGCCGTGGGGACGATGTCGAGAACGGCGACTTTCGACACGGTTTCGGGATGGTCGAGCGCCAGCCGGTAGGCGACGCGACCGCCACGGTCGTGGCCGGCAACCATGAAACGGTCGAAACCGAGAACGTCCATAACCTGCACCATGTCGCGCGCCATCGCTCGTTTGGAATAGGCGGCATGATTGGCTCCGGAAGCCGGACAGGCGCTTTGTCCGTAGCCTCTCAGATCGGCGGCAACCACGCTGAAGTGCGGCGCCAATGCCACGGCGATGTCCCGCCACATAACATGCGTTTCGGGAAAGCCATGCAGGAGCAGCAGCGGCGGCCCTGAGCCACCGGCCCTGACGAAGATCGATGTCTCCTCCATTTGAACGGTCCTGGCGTCAAAGCCCGCAAACATCAGCTGCCGCCAACCATTCCGTGGCTGGAACGGATTCGCAGCACCTGGACACCCTTCGGCAATTCGATCAGGAACTCCTTGTCGCGGTCGAGATGGTGGATGCTTTGCGGATCGCCGCCGGTAAAGGCGGCCATCGCCTCGACGCTCTCCCAATAGGAGATGGTGATGAATTCCGAATGCGTCGGCGTGTCCTCGCGAAAAGTCTGCACGCCCAGCGCTTTCTCGATCAGCGGCTTGATACCGACCTCGTAGTTGTAGCGCTCATAGGCGTCGGCCTTG
This sequence comes from Mesorhizobium sp. M0514, assembly GCF_040321145.1. NCBI lineage: Bacteria > Pseudomonadati > Pseudomonadota > Alphaproteobacteria > Hyphomicrobiales > Phyllobacteriaceae > Mesorhizobium > Mesorhizobium sp. M0514. The sequence continues at coordinate 347 of NZ_JAMYQZ010000037.1, read as the reverse complement.
TCGGGCAAGGTCCTGCCGCGCCAGATGCGCGCAATGGTCGGGGTTGTCGGTGCCATCAGCAACAAACGCCTGAACGCGAGCCGCGTTCCGAACATCTCGACTGGTGGCAGCCGGATCGCGGTCCGAACCTGCGAGCAGAGGCCGGCCAAGTTGACTAGCTGTCGCGGTCAATGCACAAGGAGCCATGGTCTGAGGGCGGGACGGTGACGCATCGGTCTGCAAAACCGACGTAGTGGGTTCAATTCCCACTCAGGCCTCCACACTATCTCTTTGATGCCCTTCCCGAGAGATGGGTGACAGTTCATTCCGGAGACATGGGTTACACTTTCGGCCCTTTGCAAGGAGAG
>NZ_JAMYQZ010000036.1:0-59442 GCF_040321145.1 Mesorhizobium sp. M0514 | reverse complement strand
ACGGAAAGCCAATTGCTTGGCTTTCCGAACGACGAACGTTCGGCAGGCCAGAGGGGGGCTGTCCCGCCGACATCCGATATCCGCACGTTGTGGGCATCAGGAAAACAAAACCCGCCTCGTGGGCGGGTCGGTGGCGCAAATCAGCACCATGGACAAATCATAGCAAAGCTGCCCTCACCCGTCAATGCAGATAAGAAATAATTCCTACTCCGGTCAAAGCCTCGTCCTTGGCGGCGGCGCGCATTGCGCGAGGGCCGCATCGATGGGATGCTGGGTCTCGTCGGAGAGCGAAATGAGCGATGTGACCAGTCACTATGGCAGCGGCGGCATTGTCGAGCGCATCCTGTCGGCTGTGCCGGACGCAAAGGCCGGCAGCCTCGCAGCCAAACAACTCTATCCGTTCGATCAGCTTCATGGCCGCGAGCTGATCGCCACGCAGGACCATGCTGCGCGTCTTGCGCCCTCCGCCGGCGATCGGGTTCTGGACATCGGCAGCGGCATTGGCGGCCCGGCCCGGTTCCTTGCCGAGACCTATGGGTGCAGCGTCGACGGCGTCGACCTGACGCAGGCGTTCGTCGAGGCATCCCGCCGATTGACCGAGCTCTGCGGCCTCGGCGACAAAGTGCGTTTCCATGAGGCCGATGCGACAAGGCTGCCTTTTGCGGACGACACATTCGACGCGGCGATCTGCTTCTATGTCGGCATGAATATCGCCGACAAGGCGGCGGTCATCGGGCAAGCGTGGCGCGTACTGAAGCCGAAGGCCAGGCTTGTCTGGACCGAGGCGGTGCTGGCGGACGGCGAGCCTCACTATCCCTTGCCTTGGGCGGTGTCGGCTGTGGCCAGCCATCTCGTCGACCGCGAAACCCTGAAGGCTCTGTTTGCTTCAGCCGGATTCCAGGTCGACGACGTCATCGACGAAACCGGCGATCACGTCGAGCTGGCGTTGAAACGGGCAAATTCCAGCATGGTTCCGTCGCCCGCCCAGCAGCAGGCCAATGAGATCGTGCTCGGCGCCGAGTTCGTGCATCGGCGAAAAAACTACATAAGCAGCCTGAGCGAGGGAAAACTCGCGTCACTGGCCATCATCGCTTCCAAGCCGGCCTGAAACAAAAAACCCGCCTCGGCGGCGGGTTGGTGGCGCAAATCAGCAACATCGACAAATCATAGCATAGCTGCCCTCACCGGTCAAGATATGTCAGGAAAGAATTCCTACATCGACATCGATCGGAGACTCGGCGATGCTAGCGCTACCACATCCGGCGTCAAGTCATATGCATATGTTCTAAAGTGCCATGCCGTCGGCGGATGTTGTCTGATAATTTGTCCTTTGGCATCAAGGGGGCAAAAGAAGCCATGTCTGAGGACAAAATCCGAAATATAAATCTGACCGCCGACATCGTCGCGGCATTCGTGCGCAACAATTCAGTGCCTCCGGATAGCCTGCCGGCGTTGATCGAGAGCGTCAATGCAGCGCTCGCGGCCGTGGACAATCCCGTTGCTCCGCCGCAACCTGCGCCTGAGCCCGCGGTCAACCGCAAGCGCTCGGTAACGCCGAATTTCATTTACTGCCTCGAGGATGGCAAGAAGTTCAGGTCGCTGCGGCGTCATCTCGGCTCCGCCCATGGCATGACGCCGGAAGCCTATCGCGCCAAATGGGACCTGCCCGGCGACTATCCGATGACGGCGCCCAGCTACGCCGCCAAGCGCTCGGAGCTGGCAAAGGAGTTCGGGCTCGGCATCAGGACACCCGAGGCCCCGGCCGCCAAGGCGCCGGCCAAGAGCAAGACCAAGGCGTAAAGGCACGCCCCCTCCGTGCCGTACGCCTGCTGGAGGACGATCGTGGTGGCCGGAGAGCCCAATGACGTTCGCGTGGAACGTGTGGACCGCCGCCAATGGGCGGTGCTGGTTGCCGAGAATGGCACGGTGACCCAGCATCTGTTCATGGCCCAGGAAGCGGCCGAGGAGTTTGCCGACGGCGAGCGGACAAGGCTCGGCCTTCCCGCCAGGCCGCCGGCGGCGGATCCGCTGGCCTGAACAGTCCTTCAACGGGCTGCAGGATACAAGACGCAGCCTTCGACAGGCCGTCTAGCGACTGGTCATTAGCTGGCTCTTATGGAATCATTCCACTCCAACTCGGGGGAGAGCGGGATGGACAAACCAGCCATGGCATCCGTGTTCAGGATGCGGCAAGCGCCAGCCACTGTTTCGGGCGTTCGCAGCGTCGGCCAAGGCCAGGCCGATCCGGTCATCGGCAGAAGGCCGCTCGGCGAGGCGATCCGCTTCGTCATCGACGCCCATCCCCATTACGACATCAGCTGCGTTTCGATCGCCTATGGCGACGGCTCGGCCCCGCGCCTCGGCAGCCGGGAGGTCAAGGCGCTGTGGGCCGAATATGGCCGCCGCTGGATGGAAGAGTAGCGCAGGCCATCGGCCGACGCCTATCGCTTGCATCCCCGTCCGGATCGTAACAGCGGCTCATGCGTTGAGCGTGAGCCAAATGGGAGCAACAGCCATGAACGTCGCCAATCTGCAACTCGAAGGCCTGCTGATGGCCGTCGCCTCGATCAATCAGGTGCTGGTGCGCAAGGGCCTGCTCACGGTGGAGGATATCGACATTGCGCTGCGCAAGGCCGAGGCCATCGAAACCGGCGAGGAGCGGTCCGACGGCATGTCGGAGTCCAACCGCGACGCCGTCAACTTTCCGATCCGACTGCTGGAACTGGCCAATCAATGCCAGCCGGAGGCGGACATGCCGTCCTTCTCGAAACTGGCCCGCATGGTCGGTCAGATGAAGGAACCCTACAACGACCAGATGTGAGGCGGTCTGCCGACGCGGGGCCTCACCCTCGGCCAATCTTCGAGGCCAGCACGCTGCCCGGTCCATGCACGGCGGCGAACAGCAGGCCGGCGGCGAACGGGAAATGGGACATGAAGGCGCCGAACTCGGCCTGGTTGCCGGTCCAGTGCGACGGACCGTGGAAGGCAAAGCCGAGGAAGACCACGTAGACGGCGGCGACCAGGGCGGCCGGCGTGAAGAACGCTCCGGTCAGCAAGGCGATCACCAGCAGCGTTTCGAGGATCGCGGCGCACCAGGCCAGAAACAGCGGGAACGGGAAGCCGGCGGCGGCGATGTAGCCGGCGGTCATGTTCATATCCATGAACTTGAAGGCTGCTCCCATCGCGAACATGGCGGCCAAGGTCAGGCGGGCGATGAGAATGGCCGCGGTCTGCCACGGCGATTGAACGGCTTCCATGATGTGCTCCAAAGGTTTGCAACGGGTTTCGCCCCAAGGACGGGCGCCACGCCGCCGATCCTACACCAGCCCGCGAAATTCTTTCGCGGCAAAGCCGGACCTCGCAAAAGGAGGCGCTTGCAATCCTCTTGCCGCGCGTGGCCGCTCAGAGCTTCGCCATCAGCTCCCGCCCCAACCGTTTCGGCGGCTCGGCGCGCAGCACCACATTGGTCGTCACCGCGCCGTAGCGGCCGATGGCATCGACGATGCTTTCGAGGTCGGGCGGCGACGGCACGACCACCTTGACCAGAAAACAATCCTCGCCGGTCACCCGCAGCACCTCGACCACTTCCGGCATGGCCGCGAATTTCTTCAGGCAGGTCTGGATGTGCTCATGCGTGGTGCGCAGGCGGATCATGGCCATGGTGCCGAGACCGAGGGCGGTGGGATCGATCGCGGCCCGGTAGCCGGCGATGATGCCGCGCTCCTCCAGCCGCTTCACCCGCTCCGACGTCGCGGGCTGGGACAGGCCGACGCGGCGGCCGAGTTCGGAAATGCCGATGCGGCCATCCTCCTGCATGATCTCGATGATTGCCATGTCGGTGGGGTCGAGCCGTGGCCGGTAATCGCCGTTTGCCATGAACACCTTCAATCCATCGGAATTCTTCATCGCTTTCCGATGATCTCTCATTCCGCGAACAAGGAGAAGCCCTAGGATTGGGACATCATCTGCGGCGAAGAAACAGGATTTTCCATGACCGACTTCATCATTCTGCCGGGCAGCGGCGGATCGGGCGAGGCCCACTGGCAGACACGCTGGCAACAGGCCGACCCGGCGATGCGCCGCTTCAGCCCGGCAAGCTGGGAGCTGCCGGATTTCGACGACTGGGTGGCGGCGCTGGACGTCGCGGTGTCACAGGCACAGACCCCGCCGGTGCTCGTCGCCCACAGTCTCAGCTGCCTGCTGGTCGCGCATTGGCAGGCGGTGTCGAGCCGTCGGATCGGCGGGGCGTTTCTGGTTGCGGTTCCCGACCCGGCCTCGCCGGTCTATCCCGCTTACGGAATTCCCTTCGCCGATACGCCGCGCGGGCCGCTTCGCTTCCCCTCGCTGATCGTGGCCAGCACCGACGATCCCTATGATCCGAACGGCTATGCCGGTGAGAAAGCCACACAATGGGGCAGCGAACTGCACATCGCCGGGCCGCTTGGTCACATCAACAGCAATAGCGGGCTGGGCGACTGGCCGGCGGGAATGGAGCTGCTGACGGCCTTCGTGAGAGACAGACAGGCCGACCACGCAATCGCACCGTAGGCGCCCGAAGCGTGCGCGCGGGCTTGCCCCGACTTGTCCCGCCAGCTATCTCTCGGGAGGGGCGTTTGTGAGGGAGCCTGCGAATGGTGTCCGTCCGATATCTGGTCCGCGATGTCGATCTGTCCATCGCGTTTTATACGAGCTATCTGGGCTTCGCGCTGAAGCAGCAATTCGGTCCGGCGATGGCCATCCTGACGCGCGGCGACCTCTCGCTCTGGCTCGCCGGTCCCTTGGCGTCGGCAGCCAGGCCGATGCCGGACGGCCGGACACCCGAGCCGGGCGGATGGAACCGCTTCGTGCTCGAGGTCGAGCAATTGCCGTCAATCGTGACTAAGATGGTCGAGGCCGGCGTGCGGTTCCGCAACCAGATCGTCGAAGGTCCGGGCGGGCGACAGATTCTTTGTGAAGACCCGTCCGGCAACGTGATCGAGCTGTTCGAGCCCAGCTAGACTTCGGCCGTCGCCTCGGATTCGGCGCCGGGCTTTGCCTGGCCTTCCCACTGCCGCTCCGCCTCTGCTTTACGCTTCGGACAATCCTCGTAGTCATGCTCTCGCGAACCGCAATAGGAGCAGCATTTTGCCGGCGTGTCGGTTCGAAGCATTGTGGCCATGCACAAGAATGCACGAAAATTCATCCGGTTGCAGCAGCGTCCGCGACGTCGCTGCTGGGATGCGTGACCGCCAGCCTGGCACCGCCCTCAATAGCCGCCGCCGAGGATCGGCAGAATCTCGGCGGCAGACATTGCGCGCGGCGCGTATTCGTCCGGCCTATATCAAAGTTAAATGCGGATGCTGGGCGTGAGGTGGTAGGTGATCGCGATGGGGGGACTCTCAACGCGCTCGAGGTGTCCCATGGACGTTCGAAATCTGATTGCCAAATTGTCAGCCGCGGTATTGCACCGCCGCGCCGCGTCTTCGCCGATACTGTTCAGGCCGATCCGCAACTCGCTCGCCGACATCCCGTTGAAGCCGGCGCCGCGGCCGCCTTATCGTCCGCATCGGCCGATCTGGCCGGCAAGCAACATGTAGCTCGCCGGGCTGCAACCAGTTTGTGATTTCCTCGTTTATGGCGATCCCGTTTTCAAGGAGGCAAGTGATGAGATCGATCCGGGCGAGGCGCGAATGGTTTGGATGGTGAGCGCATGAGCCGTTTTCTGCCCCTGACGATCAGATTCGTGGACGGCAGCGCGATGACGGTGTCGTCGATCGCCGACGCCAGGAGGGCGCTAGGCGGAACATGGAAGAACAAGCAGACGGCGGCCTACAAGGCGGCCGACAGGCTGGTGGATGACGCGTTGAACGGCATTTGCCGCCCGGACATCGCCTTTGCCGCTTTCCAGAATGCCGCCGCCCAACAGGGCTTGCTGAAGCCGGCGAAGCCAAGTGCCGCCCTTGCCATGCTCGACGAATTGGCGTCGCTGGATGGGCATCGTTGAAAGACCGGCTGACGGATTGCCTGCGATGTCATGGCGAACGCCGGATAGCCTATCTCGGCTCGCGGTTCATGCTGAGATAAGTCGGGTCGAACTCGGCGATTTCCACCAGCTGCTGCCAGTCCAGAATGGTCACCATGTAATTTGCCCAGCCGATCACACCGATCTTGCGCAGCGCGCCGATGACCCGGTTCATGTGGACGACCGAAAGCCCAAGCACATCGGCCAGTTCCGCCTGCGACAGGGGAAGCCGGAAACTCATGCCGTTGGTCTGCTTGACGACCTGGAGCCGCACGAACAGCTCGCACACAAGATGCGCCAGATGCGAAGTCTTGGACCGCCGGCCCATGGCCACGATCCATTCCCGATGGATGGCGCCATCGACGAGCGTGTCCAGCCAAAGCAAGCGGCTGAGATGAGGCGCCTGTTCGGTGATCGTCCTTAGCCGACTGTGGTCGGCGGCGATCACCCGGCATGGCGACAAAGCTATAATGCCATGGTCCATTGTCTTGAGCAGGAAGGCGTGCAAATCGACAAAATCGCCTGGCACCTGCAACGAGGTGAACTGGCGGCCGCCATCCTCCAGCACCTTGTAGCGCGCCGCCAGACCCTCGATGATGAGCGTGCTGTAGCCTGGCCTCGATCCCTCTGAAACGATGTCCTGACCGGTGGCAAAATCCATCTCGATGGTCATGGCGGCGGCCAGCAGCCCCTTTTCCTGCTCGGACAAAGCGTCATGCTGGCCAAGGTTGAGATAAAGCGGTTCTAGCATCGAGGATCCAGTTCGAGATTTCGTGGACATTCGTGGCCTAGCCAAACGCCGGAGATCGGGTGCGGTTGCAATCGGCCGGCACGGCGACGGCTCCTGGCAGGAAATCTGCTCAGGGCACAGTCGCATGGAACCATGGGTGCGGGTTGGGATTTAATCCATGTCGCTCAAAAATGGCCCCGATTTTGAGACAACGACATGCATAAAAACACAGACCTGAAGCGCGTCGCCTGCGTCCTTCAACCGCGATGCGCCTTAGCGTTCTCACGCAGGGATCCTTGCACACATGGAACGGTTCTACTTCGACTTGTACAACGCCGAGACCCAGATTGATGAAGAGGGGCAGCTTTTTCCCAGCCGGGAGCGTGCGGGAGCCGAAGCGCTGCGCATATTGCACGATGTGGCGCGCGACGAGATACCGGAGGGCGACCACCGGCGGATCACCGTCAAGATGCTGAACGAGAACAGGGAGCAGATATTCGAAGCGTCGCTGACCATGGCGTCGCTGTGGAGTTGAACTCGTCGACCCTGTCGAGGACTGTATGGAACCTCTTGCCCTCCCCTCTGTTTCCTAAGGAGGGGCCAGCGGCAGAAGCTGCACGGCTGATTGACTGGAGGCATCTATGTCCTTGCAAAAGCTTCATCCCGAGCAGGTCGACGACACACGCAGGCTTGCCTATTCGACCTTTGCCCCGGCGCTGATCGGTTCGCTCACCAAGCGTCTGGCGCGGTGTCAGGGCGTCAAGGAACTGGGCGCCCTGGAAAAGTCGCTCATCCGCCTGATCGAAGACTCTGATGTCGATGGGCCGCAAGCCGAGGCGATGAAAGAGTTCGCCATCGAGCTGGTGGTGTCGACGATATCGGAAGCCCGCGCTCACCCCGACACCAAGAGCGATGTCGAAGCCGTTGGCGAGCGCCGCGCCGAAGGCCGCTCCGAGAACCCGCAGACGCTCGAGGAGCAGTTGCAATCAGGCCTCGAAGACAGTTTTCCGGCCAGCGATCCGCCCGCCGTCCTCTCGACCGCCATTTCCGGCGGCTCGAAGGACCTTGTCGGCACCGACGAGGTGTTGCGCCGCAAGAAGGAGGCGGCGCAGCGAAAGCAGGAGAAGGCCGACGCCGGTTAGCCGGACAAGTCGCGCCAGCTCGGGCGATGAGAAGCCGTCAGCCGAAGCGCTTTTCCGGTGACTGTCCGCTGGATGGTGACTGTTCGCCGGCCCGCGCGACGATCGCCTCGAGCGGCTCCGGCCGGTGCAGCAGAAAACCCTGGCCATAGGCCACGCCCATGCCGCGCAGAATGTCGAGCGCTTCCTGCTGCTCGATCTTTTCGGCCACCACCGCGCAGCCGAGACTTTTGGCGATGCCCGCTATGGCCGAGACGATCTCGCGGTCGAAACGGCTTTCCGCGATATTCTCGATGAACGAGCCGTCGATCTTGATCTGATCGACCGGAAAGCGCCGCAAATATTCGAACGAGCTCATGCCGGCGCCGAAATCGTCGAGGCTGACACGGCATTGCCGCTCGCGCGCCTTGCGCACGAACTGCTCGGCGGCGTCGAAATTGGTGACGGCCGCGGTCTCGGTGATCTCGAAGCCGATGCCGGAATGCGGCGCCCCGGTCTCGGCGATGACGGCGTCGACGAAATCCCATAGCAGCGGATCGCTCAGCGTCTGCGCCGACAGGTTGAAGCCGAGCATGATGGCGCCTGACCGCATCGCCGCGCCATGCTGCGAAAGCGCTGTCCTGATGATCCAGCGGTCCAGCCGCGAGGCAATGCCGAAGCGCTCGGCGACCGGAATGAATTCGTTGGGCGGGATCAGCTTGCCATTGCGCCCGGCAAGCCGCGCCAGCACCTCGACGTGGCGGCTCTCCTGCCAGGGCTGGCCGAGCAGATGGATTTCCTGGCCGAACAGTTTCAGCCGCCCGTCATCCATGGCGTCGACCGTGTCGGCGGCGACACGCGCCGCGTTGAGGCCGCCGGAGCCCGACGCCGCATCGGCCGAAAACACCGCGAAGCGATTGCGCCCGGCCGCCTTGGCGGCATAGCAGGCGTCGTCGGCGCAGGCCAACGCATCGGCAACTGTGGTGGTGGTGTCCTCGACGAAGGCGATGCCGATGCTGGCCGCGAGTTTTCGCGAGGTCGCCGGCAGTCCGAGGTCGGCGTCACGGACCGCCGCAAGAATCGCGCCGGCCAGCGCCTCGGCCTTGGCCGATTGGCAATTGGGCACCAGCAGCGCGAACTCGTCGCCGCCGAGGCGCGCGGCACGCGCCGATGCCGGCAGGCAGCCCAGAATACCGGCGGCGACACCCCTCAGCGCCAGGTCGCCGGCGGCGTGGCCGGCAAAGTCGTTGAGCGCCTTGAAGTAGTCGAGATCGACATAGAACACCGCCAGCGGCAAAGCCCGCTCGGTGGCGATATGCACGGCCAGCAGCCGGTCGAAGGCGGCACGGTTCAACAGGCCGGTCAGCGCATCGTGGTGAGCGGCGTAGGCGAGTTCCCGCTCGCGCTTCTTGTCCTCGGTGATGTCGCGCACGGTGCCGAGAATCTGGCCCGCCGTCTCGGGCGCCGCGATGAAGCGCACCAGCGATTCGACATGGCGGATTTCGCCGTCGCGCCTGACGATGCGGTATTGCGCGGCGACGACGCCGTCGGTCGAAAGCGGCGCCAGATGGGCGCGCTCTGCGGCATCCTTGTCGTCGGGATGCAGATAGGAATGCCAAAGGTCGGCAGCCACCTCGTCGGTGTCGGCGACCAGGCCGAATATCTCCCTGGTGCGGGCGTCCCAATAGCTCTTGTTGGCGTCGATGTCGTGATGCCAGATGCCGGTGCCGCTGGCCGCCAGCGCCAGGCGAAAGCGCACATTGACCCGCTCGAGTTCGGCTTCCGCCTCTTTCTGCCGGCTGATGTCGGTCTGCACGCCCATCAGCCTGACCGGCTTGCCCGTCTCGTCACGCTCGACAATGCCGCCGCGGTCCAGCACCCAGATCCAGTGGCCGTCCTTGTGCTTGAGGCGCAGCTCGGTCTCGATCGAGGCGGTCAGGCCGGAAATGTGCCGCTCGCCGCTGGCCAGCGCCCGCTGGCGGTCGTCGGGATGCGTCAGCTTCAGCCAGAGGTCGTCGCTGTTGGCAAGCTCGCCATCCTCATAACCCAGCATGTGCGACCAGGTCGGCGAATAGAAACAGTCGCCGCTCAAAATATCCCAGTCCCATACGCCGAGATGAGCGCGTTCGAGCGCAAGCGCCCAGAATTCGCCGTTGCGTATTTTCTCTTCAGCCATGCCCTGGTTTCGCTCACTCCGTCGCCGCCACTATGCACGCAAGCAGAGAAGAAACCGTTACCGGGTGCGCCGCGCCCACAGTGCGGACAAGGCCTGCAATCGTGGACCATGCCGTAAGGCGTCATCATGCGATTGGGGCTCGTCCTGCCATTGGCGCCCTGATTGGAACCGCCCTGGCCGGGCCTGGCTCGACGATCCTTATCGCGCGGCGGCGCGCATTGTCCTCGAGCAGGCCGCGCAGTTCCTCACGGCCGCGCGCGATGCGCGACATCAGCGTGCCGGCCGGAACGCCGAGCATCTCGGCGGCCTCGGCATAGGAGAAGCCCTCGATGGCGACCATGGTCAGCGCGGCACGGCGGTCCGGGCTGATCGCCTGCAGCGCGTCGATGATCTCGCGCGCGGCGACGTTCTCCAGCTGGTCGGCGGGAGAGGCTTGCGCCTCGCCGGCCTCCAGCGGCAGCATCGAGGCCTCGCCTCGCCGGTTCACCTTGCGCATCTGGTCGATGAACAGATGATGCATGATCGTGAACAGCCATTTTCGCGGGCTCTCTCCCGTCTGCCAGTTGTCCAGCCGCAGCAGCGCCCGCACCAGGCAGTCCTGGACGAGATCGTCGGCGGAATCGCGGTCGCGCAGCAGCGAGCGCGCATAGCGGCGCAGGCGCGGGATTTCGTCGAGAATGGCTCTCTGCTTTTCGTCCATGACATTTTGTCTTTGTTTCGGCATGCCGTTGCCGCAAAACCGCTGCGCCCCCGGGTGAGGACAGCTTTGGCTGATCTGAAAAATTCCTCTGTTCATGCCTGTCGTCGGCTCCAAAAACGCTGGGCACTTTTGGGCGACAGGCATGACGCGCTAGCGCGGCGTGGCGTCGATGGCGACCCGGTCGGGATAGAAGGCGCCGTGGGCGCGAATCTCGGCCATCTCGTCGAAGGGCTGCTCATAGGCCCACATCGCGTCGTTACCGGTTTCGCCCGCCGGCAGCACGTTCCAGTAGCTGGAGTCGCCCTTGTAGGGGCACAGCGTCGACCGCTCCGTCTTCCTGAGCTTGCGGAAGTCGATGTCCTCGAACGGGATGTAGAAGGAGAAGGGATGGGGCGGCTCGGTCACCATTTTGGCTTTTGCCGAGGAAGCGATGATGTTGCCGCTTGCAAACACGACGACACGCCCGTTGAAGGGCTCGACGGTGATCACCTTGCCGGGATTGCGCCTGAAGCCGGGTGACGGGTTCGCATGCTGATTCATGACTGCTCTCCTTGTCCACTGGTGGTTCGATGCCGGGTCGACGGCGTCAGCTCTCACTGGTCACTGATGGGCCGGCGACAGCGGTCACACGCGACAGCTTCTGGCGCTTTTCGAGCTGTGGCTTTTCATAGGTCTTCTTCATCGTTCTTCCTTTTCTGACGTCTGGCAGCCGGTCCGCGCGGCTGCCGGCCGTGGATCATGGCTCCAAGGGACAACAGGCGCATCTCCCGTCCGGCCGATGCGCCGCCGAAGGAAATCCGGGCCAGCGTGGCAAGAACGATTCGCATGTGTTTCGCCGCGATCCGACGGCGGTGGATTTATCTCAGCCGGGACGGCCATGCTTGGGCCGGGCGGAACACGGTTTGGCGAATGCGGCCCTGTCAGCACGACCGCAAGGCTTGGACAGGCGCGAACAGCTACCGGCGCGGCTATGGCGATGGCTGCTTGGCGCCGGTGCACGCCGCGAAATATCGATAATAAAGGACGAAAGGTGAGACTCTACAAAATAAAGATGATTTGCCAGATATTTTCTTCTTTTCGGCACGAGAAGCAAAATAAATTTTCGACAGACGAACTTTCACTTCGGAAAAATGTCCATTTCATCTCTGTTAACCAAATATTAACCAAAATTATCCGATACATACCGAAGTTATTCGCTGTCGTAGTCCGAATCTAAGTTGTAATAATCATTGCACAGTTCGCTTCTGACATTACTGTATCGTTGATGTCTTGCGAAGCATGCAACGGAGGAGCTGTAGGAGTGAAATCCGGGTCAAGACTGTGTTGCGAGGAACGGTCTGCCCGACGGAGGAAACACGCATGAGATTGCTGAAATATGCGCTGCTGGCGGGAGCGTCGCTGCTTCCCATCCTGCCCGCGATCGCCGCGACCGCGACGGGCAGCATGAATGTCCGCATCACGATTACCGACGAATGCAAGGTGCAGACGGCGAGCGATCTCGATTTCGGCTCGCACGGTGTCATTGATGCGAATGTCGACCAGACCAGCACCATCAACGTGCAATGCACGACCGGCAAGTCCTACAATGTTGGTCTGAGCGCCGGAGCGGGCGCGGGCGCAACGGTTGCTGTTCGCAAGATGACCGGGCCGGCGTCGGCGACGATCGACTACACCATCTACAGGGAAAGCACCCGGACGCAGCTTTGGGGCACCACGATCCCCACCGACACGGTCGGCGGAACCGGCAACGGCGCCATTCAGCCGCTGACGGTCTACGGGCGTGTTCCACCGCAGACGACACCGGCGGCGGGCCTCTACACCGACACGGTTGCGATCACCATAACGTACTGACAATCGATACCAACACGAGGACGATCATGCGATCCATGCTTTCATGCATCGGAGCCACGGCTGTTCTGTTGCTGTGCGCCGGTCTCTCACAAGCCGCTTCGCTCAGGGTGGCGCCGACAGGTCTCGAGCTGATCTCGCCCGACGCCTCGGCGGTTCTCAACCTCAGCAACGATGACCCCAAGCGGCCGATCAATGTGCAGATACGCGTCTTCGCCTGGAGCCAGGCTGGCGGGATCGAGACGCTGACGCCGACTACCGACGTCGTCGCCAGCCCGCCATCGACCAAACTCGGACCCAATGCCCAATACGTGGTTCGCGTCGTGCGCGTCAGCAAGGCGCCGGTGCGGGCCGAGGAAAGCTACCGCGTCATCGTCGACGAGTTACCCGACCCGTCGCGCAAGAAGGCCGGTACGGTCGCGCTCGCGCTGCGCTACTCCGTGCCGGTGTTTTTCCGCGACGCCGATGCCGCCGCGCCGGCAGTCGCCTGGAGTGTTTCGCGCAAGGGCGGCAGTCTTGTGCTGACAGCCAGCAATACCGGTGAAAGTCGTCTCCGCTTGTCCAACCTATCCCTGACCCAGAACGGCAAAAAGCTCGGCAACCGAAACGGGCTCGTCGGTTATGTCCTGGGCGGCGCGACCATGCAGTGGCCGATCGGCAGCGGCAAATCACTGTCCGCGGGCTCCGTGCTTTTGAAGGCACAGAGCGATCTTGGACCCTTCGATGCCAACGTTGCCGTCAAGGGCAAGTAGCGTCGCTGTCATCGTCGCGGTTGCGACTTTCACACCTTGCTTGGCGGTGCGTTCGCAGGAATTTCCGGCCGTGACGAACCTCGAACAGCCGGCTTCCGTTTTACCAGCGGGCCGCAGCCTCTATCTCGAGGTGTTCATCAACGACGTTTCGACCAAGCTGGTCGGCAATTTTATCGAGATGCCGGATGGTGGGCTGGCGGCGGCGCCCCAAGAGCTGAAGGAGGTCGGCCTGAAACCGCCGGAGGACATAGCCGACGCCGGCGGCCTGGTCAGGCTCGACCAGTTGGCCGACGTTTCGTTTCGGATCGATGAGGTAGCCCAGCGCCTCTACGTCACCGCCGCCAATGACAGCCGCGAGGCGCGCATGGTGGATCTCGGCTTGCGCTTGCAGGACCGGCCGGCGCCGCAATCGGGCTTGGGCGCGGTTCTCAACTATTCGCTGTTTGCCAGCTCCAACACATTGTTCGACAAGGACGTCGAGCTGTTCCAAGGCGTTTCCGGCGGCTTCGATGCGCGCGCGTTCAGCCCCTATGGAACGCTCAGCCAATCCTTCATCGCCGGCTATTCCGACGGCAGGCTGGGCGGCTTCACGCGGCTCAACACGACATGGAGCTATTCCGACCCCGACCGGCTGATGACCTACCGCGCCGGCGACTTCATCTCCGGTGGATTGTCGTGGACGCGTCCGATCTATCTCGGCGGCATCCAGGCGCAACGCAACTTCCACCTGCGATCGGACCTGGTGACGCTACCCCTGCCCTCCTTCGGCGGCACGGCGGCGGTGCCGTCGACGCTCGAGGTCTACACGCAGAACGTGCGCACCTATTCCGGCGACATCCAGCCCGGGCCGTTCCAGGTCACCAATCTGCCGGTGTTCACGGGCGCCGGACAGGCGCAGGTGGTGCTGCGCGACAGCCTCGGCCGCGAGACCACGGCCACCTTGCCGTTCTATGCCTCCAGCATGCTGCTGCGCCAGGGACTGCTCGACTTTTCCGTCGAGGCAGGGATGGCGCGGCGCAATTTCGGCATCTCCTCCGACGATTATGACGGCCGCGTCATGGGGGTCGCCAGCGCGCGTTACGGCGTGACCGACCGGCTGACATTGGAAGCCCATGCCGAGGGCGGCGCCGATCTGATCAATGGCGGCATAGGTGCTGCCTTCCCGCTCGGGGCATATGGCGCGGCTTCGCTGGCGGTCGCCGGCAGCCATCATGACCGGCGCACCGGCTCGCTGGTCGATGCCAGTGTCGAATTCGGCTATGACGGCTGGGCGATCAACGCCCACATGCAGCGGGCCTTTGGCGGCTATGAAGACATCGCCTCGGTGACGGCACAGCCGGTCATACTCGATCCCGATGATTTCACCCGTTTCAGCGCCGGTGTGCCGCGGGCGGTCGACCAGGTGACGCTCAGCGTGCCGATGCCGATCGATTTCTCCAGCCTCAACTTCTCCTATACCCACCTCAAGGATGCCGAAGGCGAAAACAGCCAGATCGTCGGCCTGTCCTACAGCCAGGCGATCTTCAAGCGCAGCACGCTCTATGCCACCGCCTTCGCCGATCTCGACGACGACAGCAGCTATGGCGTGTTCGCCGGGATTTCGATCCCGTTCAACGACGAGATCTCGGCGTCGACAGGCGTCGAGCAAGGCCCTGAGGGCCTCAATGTCACTGCCGACCTCGCCAAATCGGAGCGGGCCGAGGACGGCAGCATCGGCTGGCGGCTGCGCACCTCGGAGGGCGAGGTCCCCAATCGTTCGGCAGCGGTCAGCTACCGCGCGCCGTTTGCGCGTTTCGAGGCCGGCGCCCAGCAATTCGACAAGGACTTTCGCGTGACCGGCCAGATGGACGGCGCCATTGCGGTCGCAGGCGGCGGGGTGTTCGCCACCAACCGCATCGACGATGCCTTTGCCGTTGTCGATGTCGGCACGCCTGATGTCGAGGTCTTGCATCAGAACCGGCCGGTAGGCAGGACCGACAGCAAAGGCCGCATCCTGGTCACCGGGCTCAACTCCTATGAGCTGAACACGGTCTCCATCGACCCGAAGAATCTACCAGTCGACGCGGATGTCCCGGCTACCAAGGAGACCGTCGTCCCAGCCGACCGCAACGGCGTCGTGCTGAAGTTCGGCGTGTCCGAGGCGGCGCAGGCCGCGCTGGTGACGCTGGTCGACTCGAGCGGAACGCCGCTCGAAGCCGGACTGTCGGGACGCGTCGATGGCGGCACTGAAGACTTTGTCGTCGGCTATGACGGGCAGGCCTATATCAAGGGCCTCGGCAAGCAGAATTCCGTGCAGGTCGAGCGCGCGGACGGCGGTTCATGCCGGGCAGAGTTTCCCTTCGAGGCGGTGCGTGGCCGGCAGGTGGTGATCGGGGACGTGGTGTGCCAATGAACATCCGACGCCAGGTGCTGCGCGCAACGTTCATCATTGTCCTTATGCTGCTGCCGTCGCTCGCCCGCGCGCAAAGCTGCAGTTACACCGTCACCAGTTTGAATTTCGGCCTCATCGACACGCTGTCGGGCACCGCGGCGACATCGACAGCCACCTTCACCGCGACTTGCAGCGGCAGTTTGCCATTGCTGCTGCCGGTCCTGGTGTGTCCGCATATTGCCGCCGGCACCGGCGGTGCAACCTCGGCGGCGGCCCGGCAGATGGCGAGCGGCGTCAACAGCCTCAACTATCAACTCTATTCGGACCCCGCAATGACCGTTGTCTGGGGCACCCATAACTGGGCCTATGCCTCGCGCCCGCCACCGCTGCTGCTGAGCCCCAATCTCTTCGGCAACTCAACCGACACCCTGACGCTCTATGGGCGGGTTCCCGGCGGCCAGGCGACCGTCCCGCCGGGCACCTATGTGTCGACATTTTCGGGCGGGCAACTCGAGTTCCGCTCCCGGACAACCCTGTTGAGCAGCAGCTGCGACACCGGCGCGGGCAACTTGGGCACCAGTCCGACCTTCACCATCAACGCCACGGTCGCGGCAAACTGCCTGGTCGCCACCCAGAACATCGATTTCGGCCCCAAGGGGGTGCTCGACGCCAATGTCGACGCCACCGGCCAGGTTACGGTCACCTGCACCCCGTCTACCGCGTACACGGTTTCCCTCAATGGCGGCACGACAGGGGGCACGCCGACCACCCGCAAAATGTCGAAGGGCGCCGAGAGGGTCACCTACGGCCTCTACAAGGATCTGGCGCGCTCGCAGCCCTGGGGTGACGCCGGAACGCCGGGAAGCACGGTGGCCGGCACCGGAACCGGTACGGCCCAGGCGCTCACCGTCTATGGCCGCGTGCCGCCGCAGACGACGCCCTCGGCCGGCGTCTACACCGACACGGTGGTGGTGACCATCACCTATTGATCGCGGCCCGCCTCGCCGTTGGCCGGCGCCAGCCAGCGCGCGTAAATCTCGCCGACGATGCCGCGGCGAAAGACCAGCACGCAGATCATGAAGATCAGGCCGGTGGCGATGGTCACCGGGAAGCCGGAGGTGGCGAGCGTGTTTTCCAGCCCGACGACGAGGCCGGCGCCGACGACAGGACCGACCATGGTGCCGATGCCGCCGAGCAGCGTCATCAGGATCACCTCGCCCGACATCTGCCAGGTGACGTCGGTCAGCGTCGCGAACTGGAAGACGATCGCCTTGGTGGCGCCGGCAAGCCCGGCAAGGGCTGCCGACATGACGAAGGCGGCGAGCTTGTAGCGGCCGACCGAATAGCCCAGCGAGATGGCACGGTTCTCGTTCTCGCGGATCGAACGCAGGATCATGCCGAAGGGCGAGTTGACGATGCGCCAGACGGCGAAGACGCCGATGAGGAATACGGCAAGCACGACGAAATACATGTTGAGCGTGACGTTGAGATCGACGATGCCGAACAGATGCCCGCGCGGCACGCCCTGTATGCCGTCCTCGCCTTCGGTGAACGGCGCCTGGACGCAGAAGAAATAAAACATCTGCGCCAGCGCCAGCGTGATCATCGAGAAATAGATGCCTTGCCGGCGGATGGCGAGGAAGCCCATGACCAGGCCGAGCACGGCCGCTCCGGCGGTGCCGAGCAGGATGCCGGCCTCGGGCGGCCAGCCCCATGCCTTGACGGCGTAGGCGCAGAAATAGGCGGCGGCGCCGTAGAAGGTGGCGTGGCCGAAGGACAACAGCCCGGTGTAGCCGAGCAGCAGGTTGAAGGCGCAGGCAAACAGCGCGAAGCACAGCATCTTCATCAGGAAGATCGGATAGACGAAGAAGGGCGCGGCTATCAGCGCCAGTATGGCCAATGCCAGCAATACCCGCTCAAGCCGCACGGAGGCGGCGGTGCGCTGGTCGTGAAGGGCTGCCTCGCTCATCTCAGGCGTCCCTTCCGAACAGGCCGGCGGGGCGCAGGAGCAGCACGATCGCCATGATGACGAAGACCACGAGGTTCGACGCCTCGGGATAGAACACCTTGGTCAGGCCCTCGGCGAGGCCGAGCATATAGCCGGTGACGATGGCCCCGAGAATCGAACCCATGCCGCCGACCACGACGACGGCAAAGACGACGATGATGATATCGGAGCCCATCAGCGGACTGACCTGGTAGACGGGTGCTGCAAGAATGCCGGCCAGGCCTGCAAGGGCCGCGCCCAGCCCATAGGTGAGCGTCAGCAGCAGCGGCACGTTGACGCCGAAGGCCTGCACCAGCTCGGGATTTTCGGTCGCGGCGCGCAGATAGGAGCCGAGCCTGGTCTTTTCGATCAGGAGCCAGGTGCCGATGCAGATAATGAGCGAGGCCACCACCACCCAGCCGCGATAGTTGGGCAGGAACATGAAGCCGAGATTGGTGCCGCCGGCAAGCTGCGCCGGAACGGCATAAGGGTTGCCCGACACGCCGTAGTAGAAACGGAACACGCCTTCGATGACCAGCGCCAGTCCGAAGGTGAACAGCAGCCCGTAGAGCGGATCCAGGCGGTAGAGCCGCGACAGCGCCACGCGCTCGACTGCCATGCCGAAGACGCCAACGATGAGCGGAACCAGGAGCAGCGCCGGCCAGTAGCCGATGCCGAGATGGACGAGCAGCAGGTAACCGATGAAGGCGCCGAGCATATAGAGTGCGCCATGGGCGAAATTGATGATCCGCAGCAGGCCGAAGATGACGGCCAGGCCGAGGCTCAGCATGGCGTAGAAGGAGCCGTTGATCAGCCCGACCAGCATCTGGCCTAGTAAGGCCTGGACGGGGATGCCGAAGATCATGGTCATGGCGTCACCGAGGGTGTTGCAAGCGGGATGCGTCTGTGCGGCACGTACCCCCACCCGGACCTTCGGTCCGACCTCCCCACAAGGGAGAGGTAGGGCGGTGGCCCTCCACCCTCCCTCTTGTGGGGAGGGTCGCTGCGCAGCAGCGGGGTGGGGGTACTGCCGTGGGCTGTCGTCATCATACCCCCAACACCTCGTGCAGCTGTTGCGTGTGAGCGGCAAGCTCGCTTGCGGCAAAACCCTCCACCACCTTGCCGTGCTCCATCAGGTAGAAGCGGTCGGCGATGCGGGCGGCGAAGCGGAAATTCTGCTCGACGAGCAGGATGGTCATGCCGCGCTTTTTCAAGGTCGCCAGCAGTTCGCCGATGCGCTGGACGATGACCGGCGCCAGGCCCTCGGTCGGCTCGTCGAGCAGCAGCATCTGCACGCCCGTCCGCAGGATGCGGGCGATGGCCAGCATCTGCTGTTCGCCGCCGGAGAGTTTGGTGCCGGGGCTGTTGCGGCGCTCCTTGAGGTTGGGAAAGAGACCGAAGATTTCCTCGACGCTCATGCCGCCCTTGGCCACAACCGGCGGCAGGATCAGGTTTTCGTCGACGGTGAGCGTGGCGAAGATGCCGCGTTCCTCCGGCACGAAGCCGATGCCGCGATGGGCAACACGATGCAGCGGCAGGCGCATCAGGTCGCTGCCGTCGAAGGTGACACTGCCGCTGCGCTTGCGGACCAGCCCCATAATGGCGCGCAGCGTTGTGGTCTTGCCGACACCGTTGCGGCCGAGCAGCGTCACCGTCTCACCGCGAAAAACGTCGAGGTTGACGCCATGCAGCGCATGGCCCTCGCCATACCAGGCATGGAGATCGCGCACGGCAAGCAGCGGCTCACTCATGCTCGGTCCCCCTGCTCGGTCCCCATGTAGGCGACCCTGACGCGCTCATCGTTGCTCACCGTTGCGTAGTCGCCGGCGGCGAGCACCTGGCCGCGCTGCATGACGGTGATCCAGTCGCAAAGGTCGGCGACGACGGTGAGATTGTGCTCGACCATCAGCACGGCGCGGTCCGTTGCCAGCGAGCGGATGATGCCGGAAATGACGCCGACATCCTCGTGCCCCATGCCGGCCATCGGCTCGTCGAGCAGCAGCACTTTCGGGTCGAGCGCCAGCGTGGTGGCGATCTCGAGCACGCGCTTTCGGCCATAGGAGAGATCGCCGGCCGGACGATGCGCGACATCGTCGAGACCGACGACGGCAAGCAGTTCGCGCGCCCGTGGCGTCAGTTGGTCAAGCGCGGCCAGCGAGCGCCAGAACTGGAAGCCGAGCCCGCTCGGCCGCTGCAAGGCGACGCGGACATTGTCGAGCACGCTCAGATGCGGAAAGATCGCCGATATCTGGAACGAGCGGACGAGACCCATGCGCGCCACCCTGGCCGGCGCGGTGCGGGTGATGTCGTTGCCCAACAGTTCGATCCTGCCGCTGCTCGGCTGCAGGAACTTGGTCAAGAGGTTGAAGATCGTCGTCTTGCCGGCGCCGTTCGGCCCGATCAGCGCATGGATCTGGCCGTGATGGACGTCGAGGTCGACATTGTTGACGGCAATGAAACCGGCAAAGTCGCGCCGCAGGCCGCGGGCGGAGAGCACCACCCGCGGCTTGATTTCGGCACCGTCCGGCTGGACGGCCACGGCTTGCGCCATCGTCACTTGGTGACGAGCGGGCAGCCGCTGTCTTCGGCCTTGATGAAGGCCTTGTCGCCCGGAATGGTCGCAAGGTAGGTGTAGTAGTCCCAGTCCTTCTTCGACTCCTCGGGCTTCTTGACCTGATAGAGATACATGTCGTGCACCATCGACCCGTCGGCCTGTACCTTGCCGTTGGCGTTGATGATGTCGTCGACGGGCATTTCATGGAGTTGCTTGGCGACCGCCTCGGTCTCGTCGGTGCCGGCCTTGTCGATGGCCTTGAGATATTGCAGCACCGCCGAATAGGTGCCGGCCTGGATCATGTTGGGCATGCGGTTGGTGCGCTTGAAGAAGCGCCCGGCGAAGTCGCGGCTCTTGTCGTCGCGGTCCCAGTAAAACCCTTCGGTGAGCACCACGCCCTGCGCCGCCTGCAGGCCGAGGCCGTGCACCTCGGCAAGGGTGAACAGAAGGGCTGCCAGCCGCTGGCCGCCGGCGACAATGCCGAACTCGGCCGCCTGCTTGATGGTATTGGAGGTGTCGAGGCCGGCATTGGCAAGGCCGATAACCTTGGCGCCGGAGGACTGCGCCTGCAGCAGGAAGGAGGAATAATCCGTCGATCCCAAGGGGTAACGCACCTCGCCCAGCACTTTGCCGCCGCTTGCCTCAACAACCTTTGAGGTCTGCTCCTTCAGCGAATAGCCGAAGGCATAGTCGACGGTGATGAAATACCAGCTGTCGCCGCCCTGCTGCACCAGCGCGCCGCCGGTGCCGACCGCCTGCGAGTGGGTATCGTAAGCCCAGTGGAAACCGTAGGGCGAGCATTGCTTGCCGGTCAGGTCGGCCGATGCCGCTCCGGTAACGATGTCGATCTTCTTCTTTTCCTTGGACAACCCCTGGACGGCGAGCGCCACCGAGGATGTCGTCAGTTCCATGATCGCGTCGACCTGCTCGGTGTCGTACCACTGGCGCGCAATGTTGGAGGCAATGTCGGGCTTGTTCTGGTGATCGGCGTTGACGATCTCGATCGGCGCGCCCTGCACCTTGCCGCCAAAATCCTCGACCGCCATCTTGGCGGCCTCGACCGACCATTTGCCGCCGAAATCGGCATAGACGCCCGACTGGTCGTTGAGGATGCCGATCTTGACCTTGCCGTCGGAAATTTCGCCGGCCGCCGCCGGCATCGCAGTCGCCGCAAGCAGCGCGGCTGAGACGAGATAGGATGCTTTCACAGGTGGTTCCTCCCTTGTGGCCGACGCTGGAAAACGCGGCGGCCTTGCAATGGTTCAACAGTTCCGTCCGGTTCTCGCTGAAATCCGGGCCAGCGCCCGCCACTTCTCCTCTTGGCAACCCCTCCGCCCTGGGTGCGCCGGGAACCGTAGCATCACATTTCGCGAGGCGAGAATGCTATTTTCGTAGCATGGCGTGCTAGCGCGGCCGCTACCAGTCGGGCTCAATTGGAGAGTCTTCGGAAAAGCCGCTCGGGCCAGGCAGAGAGAGCGTTGCGGCCGAAGCGTCCAGCAGTGCCCCCGGAAGCCCTTTGAGATGCTCGCTGTCCAGCGGAAGCGCAAGATAGCCCGTGGCAATGCGTGCAGCCGCTTCCGCCTGTTCACGATCTCTCATTGCCTTGACCGCAGACCGATCAGGCAGCGTGGCCAGCCAAGCCTTGTGCAGAGCGAACATTCGAGGGTCGACCGTCGGCATGCTTACGGGATAGCCACGCTCATCGATCGCCACAGCCTCCACCTTTGGAGCGTTGATGAGCCATTGCAGCCCCTCCATGGGTGCGCTGTCGAGATCGTCGGCAAGCTGTGTAATCGAGGTAGTGGCGTTGTCCTTGAGGACATGTCTTGCCTGCGGACGGATCAGGTCGACCAGATAGCCATCACGGTTCGCTGCCCTGAAGGCCCGGGGCTGGAGCGGCTTGAAGGACCTGTCCACTTTACGCAACACGCCTATCAGGCCGGACTGGCTTACCCTCTCGCCGGTCACGAAGCTGATGCGGCCTCGGGAATCGAAGAGCAGGTCGATGTCGCCGGTTGCCGTGAGACCGCTGGTGATCTGGACGCCCGCCAGAGCCTCGTAAGCGAACAGCGCATTCGTGCCGACGACCAGCAACTGCTTGCCCAGCAGGTCTGTTTCGGCGCACCGCCGCAATATCCGTGCGGCGATGGCCGGTACCCTGCCCAACCCCATTGCCACATTGACTTTCGCCAGGCCGTTCAGGCGATCGGCCAGACCTGCCAGCAGATCCTTGTTCTGCACCCTGCCCTCGGAAAACGCAGCGAACGCCTTCTCCGTCTGGCTGCTTTTTGGCCCGAGTGAATTCTCGACCTGCCGGACCTTCCGCAGCAGGTATTCAGCACCGTTGCGCTCAACCCAGCGCATGCTGCCTGCAAAGCGCCTTTGGCGCTGGTCATCAGCATGCTGCCAGGCCTCGTAGACCTGTTGCGTATCTATGAGTTGGCGCCGCTGCTCGCCGGTCAACTCTCTCAGCATCGGTTTCCACTCTTAAGTCAGGATCAAGTCAACATAGTGGAAAACTCTTAATTAACAACATGTTGTTATGTTTTTTCCACTATCGCAGCTATCACCCGAACGAGGAGTGGAAAATACCGTAAAAACAATAGGTTATGTCCGAGCAAGGCCAGAACCTCACAAGCGGGTTTTTAGCTGCGCGCACCATGGCAGCCGCTTGCCGTCGCCTCACCGCTTCTGCGGATAGATCGTCTCGCCGCGCTTCAGCATCGCGACGAAAGCCTCGATCTTCTTCTTGCGCCCCGCCTCCGTCTTCATGTTGTGGGTGCGGAAGGCGAGCGCGAAGCGGTTCTGGGCGGAAAGCTTCGCCAGCATCTCTTTTGCCGCGGGTTCGGCATCGATGGCTGCCTGCAGATCGTCGAGGATCTTCATGGCTGAGCCATAGGCACGGTCCCAGCGGCCGTCGGCCTTGGCCGCCTCGACCTGTTTCAGCCCGTGTTCGGTCATGCGGCCCTCCTCGACCAGGCGGGCGACATTGTCGATGTTGATCTTGCTCCAGATGCTCTTTTTGCCGCGCGGCGTGTAGCGCTGCAGAAAGCTCTTGTCGTCGAGCGGCTTGCGTATGGCGTCGATCCAGCCGAAGCACAGCGCCACGTCGATGGCCTGCTTCGGCGTGATCGAGGCGAGGCCGGAGCCGACCTTGTGGACCTTGATCCAGACCTCGCTCTCGCCGGCATGATTTTCGCGCAACCAGGCGTAAAAACTGTCGGGATCGGGGAATTCATGAACCTTGTCGGGATCGACCTTGAACGGCGCCATCATCACCTCGTTGTTGCCGGGCCGGCTGTATCGGCTGTCGATGCCAGTTTCCGTCCGCGGCGTCGATACCCCCTAGCCTATTGCGAGCCGGCTTGCGCCCAAGCCGGCGCTCATGGCAGTTTCCCGGCTGGTCGAGCCGGGCAAGGCAGACTGCAATTCGGGGGAAATGCCATGCGATCGATGTTACTCGGCCTCATCCTTCTGCTGCCGGCCTCGGCGCTCGCCGAACCCATCGAAACCCAGAAGATCATCACCGCGCTGACCGGCGACTTCAATGGGGACGGCGCCGCCGATCTGGCGATGATCGTCGAGACCGAGCCCGAAGACGATACCATGGACATGCATTTCTTCCTGAGGGACAAAAAGTACAATTTTCTGAAACCCGCCGGCGTCGTGCATGAGCAGGTCTACGGCGAATGGAACGACTACGACCAGCCGCATTATGAGGGCTCCGGCATCGAACCTGAGTTGACCGCACTGCCCAACGGCTCGATCAAGATCTATCTGCCGGGGCTGATCGGCCCCGGCGAGCGGACCGACATGACGCTGACCATCGCCTGGCGCAACGAAGCCTTCGTCGTCGCCGGCGTTGCCTATGACCATTACAAATACCAGTCCGTTGTCGTCTACAGCAGCTGCGACTACGACGTGCTGACCGGCAAGGGCAAAAGTATGCAGACGCAGGATGATGACAGCAAGGTGAACAGTATCGTGTCTGTCGAAGGCCAGGTCGTGCCCTTCGCGGAGTGGGACACGGGGACGCCTTTTAGGGTATGCGGGGATTGAGGGGGCAGCCAATCTCCCCCCTCGTGGGGGAGATGGCCGGCAGGGGGGCCGCTGTCCCGCCAACGCACCGGCCAGTGTCAGCCACGTTTATCCCGCGATTCTTGTCAGAAAATAGATCGAGAGGTCGCGATCCTTCGCGCCCCCCCCTCTGCCCTGCCGGGCATCTCCCCCACTTGGGGGGAGATTGGCTTCACTGCAGATGCGGTTTCTTCAAAAAGCTGTTTCGGTCGGCGGATTTCACTCGCAGCCAAGTCTCACGACCGTCACGCACGACCCTGAGAGGAATCTCCGAACCCGCCGGATTCTGCCATAGCTTGCGGTAGAAATCGGCGAGACCGTCGACCTCGCCATCGCGCACGTCGGAGATGATGTCACCCTGGCGCAGGCCGGCCTTGGCGGCGGGGCCGCCTTCGGCGACGCTCATCACCACGACCGCGCCGTTCGACTCGGCCGAGAAGGCGCCGAGCCATGGGCGTGGCGGCTTCGCCACTTGGCCGCGCGTCAGCAGATCGTCGAGGATCGGGGTCAGAAGGTTGATCGGCACGACCATGTTGATGTCGGCGACCTCGCCGTTGCGGCTCATCTGCAAAAGCAGCGAACCGATGCCGAGCAGGCTGCCATCCTGGCCGATGAGCGCCGCGCCGCCCCAGGACGGGTGCGCCGGGGCAATGAAGATCGCCTCGTCGAGCAGATATTCCCAATAGCCGGCGAATTCCTGCTTGGTGACGATGTGTGCCTTGACCGAGCGGCCGGTGCCGTCGGCAAACACCACGGGGTCGCCGATCTTGGCCTTTGACGCGTCACCCAGCGCCACCGCCGGCAGGCCGAGCGGCGCCAGCGCCTGCACCAGTCCGAAGCCTGTCTCCTGGTCATAGGCCAGCGCATGTGCCGGCACGACGCGGCCGTCCTGGTCGGTCAGCCAGACCTCCTCGGCCTCGGTGATGAGATAGCCGATGGTGAGCACCAGCCCGTCGCCGCGGATGATGACGCCGCTGCCTTCCCGGCGCGTGCCCAGGGCATTGGCCGTGAAGGCATCGTCGGGAACCATGGCGCGCACGCCAACGACGGAGCGCAAGAGCGGGGAAACGGGATCGATCGGCATGCTTTCATCCTGGCAGATATGCGTGGGCAGTATCCTCTATAGGTATGCCGCGCTGCACAGGGCGCAAGGGCTTAGGCAACAAGGCAATCATTTCAGAGGCTGGCGCTGCTCCTCGTCCGCCTGCCGGCACCTTCTCCCCCGTATAGCGACGGGGAGAAGGGAGATGGCCGCAACATCGGCGCTCTTGGCAACGCTGGCAATTGGCGAAATCAGTAGGCGACAGCGTCCTTCTCCCC
Source organism: Mesorhizobium sp. M0514 (assembly GCF_040321145.1). Classification (NCBI taxonomy): domain Bacteria; kingdom Pseudomonadati; phylum Pseudomonadota; class Alphaproteobacteria; order Hyphomicrobiales; family Phyllobacteriaceae; genus Mesorhizobium; species Mesorhizobium sp. M0514. The sequence continues at coordinate 33,808 of NZ_JAMYQZ010000036.1, read as the reverse complement.
GTCACTATACGGGGAGAAGTGCCCGGCAGGGCGATGAGGGGCGGCGCTGACATCGATAATAGTTCAACACAAGTTGAACCTTTCTGAATTGCACCTATGTGTTCCAGCATCTACGTTCCGCCGACTTTTCCGCCATCAGTCCCGCGCCGTCGTTTTCGCCCCGCCAAACCCAAGGAATTCCCCGCATGACCGAATACACCCCGCCGAAAGTCTGGAGCTGGAAGAAAGCCAATGGCGGTACTTTCGCCAGCATCAACCGGCCTATTGCCGGTCCGACGCATGACAAGGTGCTGCCGGTCGGCAAGCATCCGCTGCAGCTCTATTCGCTGGCGACGCCGAATGGGGTCAAAGTGACTGTCATGCTGGAGGAGCTTCTGGCGCTCGGCCACAAGGGCGCCGAATACGACGCCTGGCTGATCCGCATCAACGATGGCGACCAGTTCGGCTCGGGCTTTGTCGAGGTCAACCCCAACTCCAAGATCCCGGCGCTGCTCGACCGCAGCGGCAAGACGCCTGTCCGCGTCTTCGAGTCCGGCTCGATCCTGCTTTATCTCGCGGAAAAGTTCGGCGAGTTCCTGCCGACCGAACAGCCGGCGCGCGCGGAAACCTTGTCCTGGCTGTTCTGGCAGATGGGTTCGGCGCCCTATCTCGGCGGCGGCTTCGGCCATTTCTACGCCTATGCGCCCGAAAAAATCGAATACGCCATCGACCGCTTCGCCATGGAGACCAAGCGCCAGCTCGACGTGCTCGACCGGCGGCTGGCGGAGACCGAATATCTCGGCGGCGCCTTCTATTCGATCGCCGACATGGCGGTATGGCCCTGGTATGGCGGCCTGGCGCTCGGCCGCATGTACAATGATTCCGCCGAGTTCCTGTCGGTGCAGGACTACGAGCACGTACAACGCTGGGCCAAGGCGATCGACGCCCGCCCGACCGTGCAACGCGGCCGCATGGTCAACCGCGCCTTCGGCGACCCCGCCATGCAACTGCACGAGCGCCACGACGCCAGCGATTTCGAGACGAAGACGCAGGATAAATTGGTGGTGGCGGAGTGACTTTTTTACCCTCCCCCTTGTGGGGAGGGTCGATCCGCAAAGCGGATCGGGGTGGGGGTCGGCGCCAAGCACCCCCACCCGACCTTCGGTCGACCTCCCCACAAGGGGGAGGTAGGGCGCCTAGCCCTTCATCAATTTCGCCAGCCTCGGCACGCCTTCACCCACCGCGCGTTCATCTGCCAGCGTAAAGCTCATCCGCATCGTGTTGCGGCCCGAACCGTCGGCGTAGAATGCGTTGCCCGGCACGAAGGCGACGCGGCTTCCTTGACCGAGCGGGCGAGCAGCGCGGTGGCATCCGAACCCTCAGGCAATGTCAGCCAGACGAACATGCCGCCTTCCGGTCGGCTCCAGCTGACGCCATCCGGCATTTCCGCTTCGAGTGCTGCAAGCAAGCCGTCGCGGCGCTGGCGATAGGCGCCGATCAGCTTTTCCACCTGGCTGTCGTACACGGCCTCGGAGACGCGGTGCATGACCAGCTGGTTGATCGACGGGCTGTGCAGGTCCGACGCCTGCTTCATCAGCACCAGCCGCTCGACGACGCGGCGCGGCGCGCAGATCCAGCCGACGCGCATGCCCGGCGACAGAATCTTTGAGAACGAGCCGCAATAGAGCGTGCGGGCGTTTTCGATGCCGCCGGAGCGTTCGCAGTCGAGCGCCAGGATCGGCGGCTGGCCCTCGCCGTCATAGCGCAGCGCGCGATAGGCGGCGTCCTCGATGACGGCAATGTCGAGCTCGCCGGCAAGGTCAAGCACCGCCTCGCGCTGCTGGCGGTTCAAGGTCTCGCCGGTCGGGTTGGCGAAATCGGGCACCAGATAGGCGAATTTCACCTTGCCGCCTGCAGCGGCAGCAGCGGCCTGGTAGGCGGCAGGCGTCATGTTGCCGCCGTCCGGCGTCAGCCGGTCGTAGCGCGGTTCGTAGGCGTTGAAGGCCTGCAGCGCGCCGAGATAGGTCGGCCATGTTACCAGTGCTGTGTCGCCGGGCGACAGGAAAAGCTTGCCGAGATAATCCAGCGCCTGCTGCGAGCCGGAGGTGATGAAGATGTTGTGCTCGTCGCAGGCAATGCCGAGCTTGCCCATCTGGCCGGCCAGCCATTTTCTGAGCGGCAGATAGCCTTCGGAGACCTGATACTGAAGTGCTGCGCTCGCCTCCGCACCGCCCAGCACCGAGGCATAGGCATCGGCGATCGCCTGCGCCGGAAACAAAGCCGGATCGGGGATGCCGCCGGCAAAGGAGATGATGTCGGGCTGGTCGAGCAGTTTGAGCAGCTCGCGGATTTCCGACGCCTTCATGCGTGAGGCGCGCGACGCCAACAGGTCCATCAAACTCACGAGCCCACCTCCCGGGATACGGCATCTGGTCCAGCATGACCGTTCCGGCCATGCGATTTAGGTCAATCTGACTGACCTATTATCAGGCTCCCTCACCCGCTGGAATAGCCAGACCCTCATTCCGCGTGGCCCAGACGAAAAAGCAAACACATTTTGGCCGCTGCACAGGGAAAATTGTTGCGCGCCGAGGGGCGCGGATGCAACCTCATTCCGAGCGGACCGGCATAAAAAGAAAAGCGGTCTCAACAAGGGGGGTTAAAATGACGCTTGAGCTCATCGGTGCCGGATTCGGCCGCACCGGCACATGGTCGACCTTTGCCGCGCTGAACAGGCTGGGCCTTCCCAGCTATCACATGCAGGAAGTCATCCTCAACAAGGCCAACAAGGGCCATCTCGACTTCTGGCGCAAGGTGGCCAACAGCCCGCCCGGCACCCAGCACGACTGGACCAAAGTCTTTGCCAACTACAAGGCGACGGTCGACAATCCGGGATGCTGCGTGTGGCGCGAATTGATGGCCGCCTATCCCGACGCCAAGGTGCTTTTGACGCTGCATCCGCGCGGCGCCGAGGCCTGGTACGACAGCACCATCGACACCATCCACTTCACCGAGACATTGTGGCAGTTCAAGGTGCTGGAATGGCTGACGCCGTTCGGCCGCAAATTCGGCGACATGTCGCACAGGCTGATCTGGGGCCGCACGCTTGCCGGCGTGATGGACGACCGCGCCAAGGCGGTGGCGCGCTACAACGCCTACACCGAGGAGGTGATAGCGGCCGTGCCGCCGGAGAAGCTTCTGGTATTCAAGGTCAGCGATGGCTGGGCGCCGCTCTGCGGCTTCCTCGGCGTGGCGCTGCCCAACGAGCCCTTCCCCAACCTCAACGACCGCGAAAGCGTGAAGAAGATCATCCGAGACATCATCAAGGGCAGCTACATCATGCTGGGGCTGTCGGTGGCGGCGGTGCTTGCGGCGATCGCGGCGCTGTGGTGGTGGCTGGGGTAGCCGCCGGACCGTCAGAATATTGCTACTTGCGCGTGATCCAGCCGAGCAGATCCGGCTCGACGTCTTCGTGGTCGGTCAGGTCGCGAACCAGGGAAGCGGCGAGCGCGCGCCACCGCTTTTCCGGGACATTGTCTTCCATCACCGATTTGATGAAGGCGGCACGCAGGATGGCGCAATCGAAGGCGGATACATCGAAAAGCAGTTCTGCCATTTCGGTTTTCCCCGTTCACATCGGCGGGCGGGCCTGTCGAAGCCTCAGGCGCCAGCGCCCCCTATACATGGTCACGACAGCAGATTCATACTCTTGCCGAACCAAGGTTCAACACAATTCGATTGTACGGTTTTTACCAAGCCATTGCGGTTCGTTGCCCGCTTTTGCGCCGATGCTAGATTTGCCGGGCGGCCTCTCCCCAGATGGCCGCAAATGGCCGGCGCGGCTCTGGCAACATGCTTTCACCGGCATTCGCGTCGGCCATTTCCAGCCCGTGCCAGGCTCAGCCCAGCAGGCGTTCGTATTCGGCCTCGGCCTGGCCATAGAAGCCGTCGGCGACGGCGATCAGGCCATCGCGGTCGCGAATGACGATCTCGCCGCGCCTCGACCGGATCAGGCCGCGCCCTTCCAGGATCTGCAGGCCGATGGTGACGCCCGGACGCCTGACGCCGAGCATGACGGACAGGAACTCATGCGTGATCTGGATCTGATGGCCGACCACCCTGTCGTCACACATCAGGAGCCATCGGGCCAGCCGATCCTCGAGCTTGGCGCGGGCATTGCTCAGCGCCGTGGATTTGGTCTGGCCGTGCAGGTAGTGGGCATAGCGCAGCAGGAAGGCGCGAAGCGTCGGGCTTTTCTGCAGCGCTGCCTTGAACGGCTCGGAATCGATGCACACCGCCTCGCCCGGCATCTGCATGTAGCAGTCATGGGGCGCCCAGTCGGCGCCCATCACCAAGGCGGAGCCCGACATGCCTTCGTGGCCGATGATGCCGACCTCGGTGTCCAGGCCCGGCCGGTTCCTCGCCACCACCGAGGCCAGGCCGCTTTCCAGGAAGCAGGCCGAGGCGACCGGCTCGCCCGCCATTTCGAGCGGGGCCTTGAGATCGAGCACACGATGGTGCAAATGCGGCGCAAGCAGTGCGAAGTCGGCCGGGTTCATGCGGCGCAAAAGGCCGCTTTTCTCCTTGCTGACCGACTGGTCCATCGCTCTCTCCCCAAGGGCAAGAGCACATGTCATCTCCCAGCCGTCGGCGCCCTGCCCAAATGCAAACGGTCATTGGACGATAGCTGACTCGGATTCAGCCATTGTACTTCGTACAAAACCGACAAATCAGGGGCGACGCCCCATCAATCAATCCAGCAGCTTTTTCCTGGATCAGCGCTTCGGGCGGTCAGCCGCAACCATGCGCGCTTCGCGCACGATGGACGGGCGATCGTTGCCGATCAGCGATGCGATCTCTTGTATCTGCTGCTCGGAGGCCCCGGTTTCCCGCGCCAAGGCCGCGAGCGCCTCGGCGCTCAGACCGGACTGTCTCGGTTGCTCCGCCATGGCTCCAATGCCTCCTGTCGGGGCAGGAGTGCGATGGTCGCTCCCAAGCGTCGGCGCCCATTGATGTGGCCGACGATGCTGCACTGTACGCTTCCGAACAATCGATGGCGAGCGATATATTAGCGACGCTGGATGCGGCCCTAGAACGGCAGCCTTATCTCATCGATCGACCTCGACTCCGTCCAGCCAATGTCCTTCTGGATCTCCGTCGGCAGCGCATTCAGTGCGCGCACGGTCTTCCTGTGCTTGCTGGCGCGCGCCAGGGCAGCGCGAATTCTGCTGAGACTTTCAAACATCGGTTACCTCCATGCAGCAGCAGAGCGCTGCCTTAGGCCCGCTCTTGCGCCACCTCTGTAACCGATCGATTGCGCGGCAACGGTGAAGCGCTTCACAAACCGATGCCGGCCAGAAACATTTGTATACAAATTAGTTGCACTCCCGCGGTGGCGTGATCCGACCTATGGCAGGGCGATCGCATATGGCGCTCCCTCGGGTTCGGCGACCCACCTACCCTTCGTCGGCGCAAGGCGATCACATATGAGTTCTTACGAAGAGGACCCCCACCCTAACCCTCCCCACAAGGGGGAGGGAACGCTGCCGCAAGCCACCCATTCTGGCGTGGAACCTAGGCGATTTGCGGCGATCAGCGCCTACCAAGTCTCCCTCCCCCTTGTGGGGAGGGATTAAGGGTGGGGGTATTCGCTGGCGCCGCCTTATGCGATTGCCCTGCCCTCCTCCGCGCCATCGCCGGCATCGGCGTCCGCCAGCCTCGCCTATGGACGAATCCCATCATGCGCAATAAGGATGGGGTCTGCCGTGGCGCTTTCGCGCCGGGGCAGGCGACGTTCGTTCAATGACGCTGCGCCGGGCGCCTTTGACGCCCCGCAAACGTGTCGATACCGGGGGATCTGGTCATGACCGACAACAAGCCGACCGTAGACGTTACCAAGGACTGGCAGGCAACGCAGGGCCAGAAGTCCGGGGCCACGCGGCTGCGCCTGTTCGCCGTGCTGTCGTGGGTCATCGCCATTGGCGGCGAGATCGCCGGGATCGTACTGCTCTACAAGCACAAGTTCGACCAGGGCAACCTGCCGCTGCTGATCGGCATCCTGGTCGGCATCGCGATCTTCGCCATCGCCGGCAGCCTGCTCTGGAAGGCGGCCAACCGGAAGGACCCGGCCCGCGAATCCGACACGTTCCGGTTCTTCGTCCAGAACCAGCTCGGCGCGATCATCACCCTGATTGCCTTCCTGCCGCTGGTTATCTTGATCCTCAACGACAAGAACATGGACCCGAAGAGCAAGAAGGTGGCCGGCGGCATCGGCGCCGTGCTGGCCGTGCTGGCGACGCTGATCGGTGTCAGCTACCAACCGCCGTCGGTCGAGCAGTACACGCAGGACATGAACACCTGCGCGGAACAGATCAAGGCGGGTCAGCCGACCACGGCATGCTCGCCCGAGGTCGCCGCCCAGGCGCAGGCGATCGCCACCGACTCCACCACGGTGGCCGCGGCGACGAAGGACGCGGCACACCCCAATGGCCAGGATGTCGTCTACTGGATCGCGCCGGAAAACGGCGCCGCCAAGTCCGACACCGAGCATGTCTTCCACCTCTGCGCAGCCGTCAGCCCGCTGAAGGACAAGTCCGTCAACAGCGGCTCGGTGACCGAAGCCTACGCCCAGAACGCCATCCGGATCACCAAGCAGATCGACATGGAACAGAAGCAGTGCGGGTTCACGGCTGCGCCGTGAATCGGCCAGGGTTTGGCGCGCGCAGTGGATCACTGCCAAACCGGTCCAGTTCGTGTTGTCCGCATTAGCATGCGCGCCCAGGACTTCGATCCTACATTTCGGAGCCAGCCGGCGGGTGGCTTGCCAAATCCTGACAGGACGAGACGAAAGTTGAATGTCGCATTTTGGCCGAGAGCGACCGGACCGCTTTCGGTGTGCGGGAGCGATAGCGGACATTCACCATGCGATCGCAATGTGTCCGGCCCTCGGTGATCTTTTCTCGTTTCTGATGGCAATACGGCACCCGTATCCACGCTGGATCAGTTGCCTGGGTGTCCCTCACATCGGAAGATCCGGGTTGTTCTCCGCAAAGTATTCATGACTATCGGCATTTTCTGTGGCTTGCGGGGGGTTTTCAACCGCGAGTAGCTTGGCGGTATTTTGACCACCAGAGGAATAGTCGTCTGTGAAGACGACGACCTCAAAGTGACTAATTTCGTGTACAATCGTTCCAGATCTTGAATCCGTTCCTTTCAGAGCGGCTGACCAGAACTTTTGACAAACAAAGATATTATAAGGTTGACCACGGAACACATACGCATAAACTCCCGGTCCGCAGACGCTGCCGTGACATCCAAACGATATTGCTTTGTTTGCAAGAGCATCCGCAATCTTCGAGAAATTTCCAGTGGCCTTCGCGTACAGTCCTACGGTATGCGCCCCAAACCATGTCAGATATCGTTGAGAATTCGGTTGCTGGGCAGAAGGCGTGCCCTGCAAAACCTGCAGGGCAGCCGAGGCTATGTTGTTTGCTTCAGCCAGCGCAGCGCCAATATCGTCCTGTTGAGAGCTGTCACACTGGTCGAATTTGGGTGCCGAGAGCGGTATCCGTTCCGGAGGAATTCGACCGGATAGAAGCCTGAACGTGACGGCGTTGCTCAGAACCTGGGCGCGTCTCAGGGCACCTTGAGGGCCAACCAGCAGACCCACTCTCTCTGTATCATAGGTAACCGCATAGATCCCTGCTTCATAGATGGCGTAGTACAATGACAGATCGACGGGCACCGAAATCGATTGTCCGGGTTCGATATTGATAAAGTCAGCCTCGGTCGGTTCTGCTCGCTTCACCAAAGGGCCAATATACTGAATTGGCTGCGACCCTCTCGCTACTGAAAAAATCTCGCCCGAGACGCCGTCGATCGGCGTGGTCCACCTGAGCAGTCTGATCGGGCTGCGTGACCGGTTCGTGAGAGTAAAGTCAATAATTAGCGGGGTATCGTTTCCAAAAGAAGTCAGGCGCGATTGCAGAACTATCTCAATTTCCTGATTCTGCTGCGCAAACGCCAAAGGAACTATACTAAAAAAGGCTGAAATTAGAAACACCATATTTCGAACAATGTTTGGCATTTTTTGCTCCTGTGTAACCACGATTAGAATCTATTGTTTCGCCTACGTGAGCTTTTATTTTGCTAACGCATACCAGGATCACCCACAGCTGATCTGGCAATCAGGAATGAAATTGCTGCAGACAGGGGAGTACAACTTACCACAAATTCACAAATTCAGGAATACGACATCCCCGGCCTGCAATGACATCGATTTTCACTGGCGCCTTTTTTGGCGTGGTATAAGATGAACCGCTACTTTCCCATCAAGCTCCATCCGAGGGGGCCATTATGAGCGAGCGTTGGAAAGGCTTAATAACAGTCTGCGCGATTTTGAGGTATTTTGCCCTGGCGTATGGGTTCTGTTTTGCTTTCAGCGGCACTGCTTTGGCTGATTCATGTGGAACAGAGGCTACTCATGGCTGGAACGTCAATAATAATCCTCCGGCCGAAGACCGTCAGGCAATCCAAGATCTTTTGTCCCGCTACGCCTGGACGATCGACGAAAAAAATGCAGCCGCGTTCGCCACCCTCTTTGCGGAACCTAAATCGTCTTACTATGAGATTTGCGATGCAGGCAGCAGTGTCCTCGAGCTGACACTCGACCTTGGCCCAGAGTCGGCACATGATCTTCTCGTGCAAATGAAAATAATAGTTAAGAAACTGGAAACCGATAAACTCCAGACCCGGCATCTCGTGACCAACACCTTGTTCGACGTGGTTGACGACAAGACGGTGAACACCAAATCGATAGTCCTTGTGACAATGCAGGACTCCCACTCTTCGGCACCGAGTCTTGACTATTCGGCGGATGCCCGCGCGTCTGTTGTAAAGGGCGATGACGGCATGTGGCGATTTCAATCGCTTACTGTCCACGCTGACTATGACGCTGGCTCTGTCGCAGCGAAGAAGCGATGACGCCCAGAGATCGGCCATGGGTTCACTGGCACGCTCCAGTGGGCTGAGATGCGTGCTGTTGCGCTGATCGCTGCTGTCCTCGGCGTTGCGTTTCTCCTGTTGTCCGGGACGATCGGACATGAAGCTTTCGTGTCGGCGCCGCGAGCCGGCGAGAGGCAAGGCTCCAATCAGGCCGACATGATTTGCAGCAAGGCGGGCAACTGCGCGGCGTCACCATTGCCACGCAGTTCCGCTTTCGAGCCGCTGCGCCCTCGCAGCGTCGCTTTCGCTCCCGCTGAACTCGATGGGAAGGCGTTCGCCGAAGCCGTTACGCGATGGAACCCTGACATCTTTTGGGCGCCAGCCTCAAAGAGCACCGACGTCATAACGAGGTCTGGCGATGAAGCGCGGGCGGTGTTCGGTCCTATTCCAGAGGGCGATTGCGGCAGCCCACAGATGAAGGTCATCCCACTGGAAGTTGATGGCAATGTCGTCGACCTCAAGCCCAATCCGACAAAACCGGGCTCTCCGCTGGAGTTCGAGCACAGCAATGAGAACGGAGAGGTGGTGAAATGGACGGCGACATTGCCCAGATGCGACAAGCCTTCGCTAACTGGCAGCTCAACCTACTGTGGGCTGAACTCACGTGCAGTAAGGGTCGTGCGCGGCAACGTGGAATGGCTGTTCCTCTGCAGAAAGTCCAATATCAGCCACGAGGTCAGCACCGATCCCTACTGGACACGGTCGGATCCGAGATTTTCCGTCTTCGGCACCATCGGGTTCAATCGGAAATCCGGAGAAATCATCTTCTTCGACGGCCGCAAGGACCGGAGCGAGTTCGATTGGTCAAAGCCCTTCGTTCCGCCAGGCGGGCGCAACTATTCCGATGACATCGGAAGGCTTGCGGCGGAGAAAATCTATGACCCGACGTTCCAGATCTCGTGCCATGCATGCCATGACAACAAAAGCCCCTATGTGATAGATCCGCACATTGAACAGAGCAGGGTCGGTTTCCGTTCAGCCCGCGATTCCAAATCGACCGCCTTCAGCCTGGGAGATTTTCTACCGCGCCGACCGCGGTTGCCGGGCGCGCCGTTCCGCGTGGTCGGCTCCGGTTACACCGGCACCTATCCCAATGAACTTAGCCAAGCCAGGACGGTCGAAGATCCGACCGGAAACTGCACAAGCTGCCACACGCTTACCACACAAATCACCGGCCGCCGTTTTGCCGCGGACGCAGTCGGGTACGAACCGGCGGTCACATCGCCAACCTGGGTCCAATTGCTCGAGCTGCACGAGGAACAGACCGTCTACGCCGGCATAGAAGCACATCGCACGGACTGGGCGATCGGCAGCAGCGGCATCCATCCCTGGATGGTGCCGGGGTCCGGCAATGACCTGTCCTCAGGAACGCCTCGATTGAGCTTGGAAGACTGGCGCAAGCTGAGCGACTGTCTGTGGGGAGCCGGCGGTCCTGAGTGTGGCTACCGCCCACTCTACACGCGCTGCCCGGCGCCAGAAGCGCAGGATGAAGGCTCTTCGCTTGCCGAGGCCGAGATTCGGGTTTTGCCTCCACCGCCCGGAGAGGACGTCAGGACGCGTGTCCTTCGCTTAAGCTGGACCTTTCGCAACAGCTACGGTGGTGTTCCCGAGCGCGACGATATCAGGATCAATGTGGCAGTCAGCGCGGGCACGATTCCGGCAAACGGGGATCCGCCGCAAAGTGGCGAATATCCAAGCATCGAGCAGGCAAAGGGCATCAGCTTCGAGGCTATCTCCGGTCCAGTCGGTTCAGCCGGCTCCAGCTTGTTGATCGAGAACGTTTCGTTTGCTGGTCACAAGAAATGGAGCGATCCGGCGCAGTCGATGTCGCCGCGCACATTCCAGATCGATCTGCCCGGTGAATGCAACCGACGCACCTTAGTTCGTTTGGTGCCCAAACGGTTCTGCTTCGACCAGAGCCAAGCGGCATTTAGCGAGGCAGACCATTTGATCTACGCCGATGTTCAGTGTGGCGAGCTTCAATGAACCACCTGACGCGATCGAAAGCGACTGGTGAGCACCGGGATTTGCGATAACATGACTGGGTGCTACATGGTCGCCGCACTAAGGAGGGTCCCGGAGCGTGACCACGCCGGTTCCATTGGCTAGCCCTATTTTGCCCGGCAGTCCGGCGAAACCTGTTGCGGAACGGCGTTATCTCACCATCCTGTTCTGCGACATGGTGGGGTCAACCGAATATGCCGACCGCCTGGATCCCGAGGATTTCCAACACCTGATTGAGAGCTTTCTACAGACCTGCAGCAGCGTCGTCCGGCGCCGCAAGGGTGTGACGGCTAGTTACATCGGCGATGCTATTCAGGCCTATTTCGGCTATCCAACAGCTGGTGAGGACGACAGCGAGTTCGCGGTGCTGGCCGCACTCGAGATCGTTGATGCGGTGGCCACCATCTCCGCAAATCAGGGATATCCGTTGCAAGTGAGGATGGGTATCGCGAGCGGCCAAGTCGTGGTGGGTGAGTTCGTCGGCGCACCGAGCGGTGTATCCACCGTCGCCTTCGGTCACGTCGCGCATCTAGCGGCACGGCTGCAGGTACTGGCCAAGCCGAATACGATCCTTGTCGACGCGGCGACCTTCGAGGCCGCAAGCGGCGCGGTTGATTTCACCGGGTTCGGCAAACATGAGCTGAAGGGATTCGCCGCGCCAGTCCAGGTTTGGCAGGTGCAAAGGGCGCGCATGGTGCCGACCCGCTTTGCAAAGCGGGCGCGTATGACCAAGCTGTGCGGCCGCAACGCCGAATTGCGACTGCTGATGGAGCACTGGGAGACTGTCGTGCGCGACAGGCGTGGCAATGCCGTGTTGGTCTCGGGGGAGTCGGGAATCGGCAAGTCCCGGTTGCTCAACGAAATCCAGCAGCGTCTGCGCAGCTTTCCGCAACTGACCATGCAATGTTCTCCGACCTTTGAGAACAGCACCCTTTATCCATTCCTCGCAGAGTTGCAGAGGATTGCAACGATCGAGGACGGTGACTCAACGGAAGAAAAGCTTCGAAAGCTCCGCAACGGATTGTCGATAGGCTCGGTGTCCAGCGACATCGCGCTGGCGATCTTCTCAGGCCTGCTCGGGATGCCGACGACAATGCCGGACAGGCTTGAAGGGATAAGTGCCGAACGACAGCGCAACATTGCCGAGCAAGCATTCATCGATCTGGTCAGTTATTTGGCGCGAACTACCCCGATCCTGATCTTGTTCGAGGATGAGCAATGGGCCGATGCGACCTCGCGCGACCTTCTCGACAAAGTCGTCGCCAGCCTGGCTTCGACACCTGCCCTCTTGCTTGTGTCGAGCAGGAACAACGCAAGCGTTCCATGGGTCGACGGTCCTGACGGGCACCATATCAGGCTTGAAGCGCTCAGCCGAGCGGACGCTGAAGCGATTGTCCATGACATTAGTCCGAATGCGCTCGCTGCTGACGTAGCAGCGGTGCTCGATCGCGGTGAAGGCGTCCCGCTCTATATCGAAGAGCTTACTCGAAGCGTGGTCGAAACAGGGTTGCGCCTAGACGTATCGCAGCCCAAGCGTCTGTCACTCACGAACAACATTCCAAACTCTCTGCAGTTCTCGTTGCTTGCCCGTCTCGACAGGCTGGGGACCGCCAAGGAAGTCGCGCAGGTCGCGGCGGCGATCGGCCGCGAATTCGATTTCGACATGCTGCGCGAAATTTGTGATTGGCCTGAGGCGGAGTTGCGCGCTGCGGTTGGTGAGCTGATGCGCACAGGGCTGATCGTAGCCGAGCGAGGGACGGCCGGAGCAGGCTTTTCGTTCACCCACGTGCTGCTCCAGCAGGCCGCTAGAGGCACGATGCTGCACGAACGTGCGCAACAGATTCACAAATCGATTGCCGAATGCATCGAGCTGCGCGACCCCAATGCGGGCTTTGCCTATCCCGAAGTGCTCGCTGAGCATTTCGCCGACGCCGGTCTGTTCGATCGCGCCGCTGACTACTGGCTGCAGGCAGGGCTGAAGGCCGCCAAGACTTGGGCTAAAGTTGACGCAGTGCGTATCTTCAGGAAGGGGCTTGAAGCCGCGAAACTCTTGCCTGACTCCGACGATCGTAGCCGCAGGTTGCTTCGCTTCGAACTGGAACTGGGCGACGTTCTGTATGCTGCGCTCGGCTACGTGACGGGCGAAGGCAGTGCCGCGTATCAGCGGGCCATAGCGCTGAGCGGGAAGCTTGGCGAACTGGAAGCGACGATTAGGGCACTCGACGGGCTTTTCGGTACCCATTTCAACTCGGGCCAGTTTGGTAAGGCCCTCGCGGCCAGTGATGAATTAATTCGGGTCGGCGAGGAGGGCGGCTACCTAAACGCGCTCGTTATAGGTCTGCAGTTTAAGGGGATGAGTCTGTTCTGTCAGGGTGAGTTGGCGGAGGCCCGGCAATATCTTGAGCGCGCTCTCAGCCACATGGGCAGTGCAGACGAGGTCGGCAGCGACTTTCCGAGTATGGCCATGATCTACCTTTCGTGGACCTTGCATATTCTGGGGTATCGCCGTCAAGCGCTGAAACTCTACCTCGAGGCGGAGGCGACCGTTCGGCAGCAATCCGCCTATCGCTTGGCGGCCTGCTTGGGAAACGGGTGCGTGTTGTTCGCCTTCCGCGAAGAGAGCAGGGATATCGCTCGGCTGGCGGATGAACTTCTGCCATTAGCGCAGGAAAACGGTTTCAATCTCTGGACACGGGTGGCGCGCTTTTTTGGCGGCTTGGCTGCATCAAGCCTCGATGACAGTCTGGTGGGAAGCCATATGATGGCATTGACCGAGAGTGACCTTGAAGATCAGGAAGTCGACAAATCGTGTTATTTAGGCTTACTGGCCAAAGCTTTCATTAACTCAGGACAATTCGATATAGCGGCAGAGACCGTCGAGAAAGGTCTGCGCGAGGCCGAAAAGATTGGCGAGCATTACTTTACAGCTGCCTTGCTTCGCATTCGCGGCGAGATCGAACTTGCAAATGGAGTCGGAGACAGAGCGGCAGAGGCTTCTTTCCGCGAGGCTATTGCCTTTGCGCGGCAGCAGCGCGCTAGGAGTTGGGAGTTGCAGGCGACCAATAGTCTGGCAAAGCTATTGCGGTCACAGGGTAGGTTCGAAGAGGCGCGTGCGGAATTGCGGGAGGTCAACGATTGGTTCATCGCAGCAGACGTTGAGTGATTAACGACGCATCACGTTCTGCCGGCAATCTCGACGAGCGCGGAATCGGCAACATCACGATCCCCGGCGCAGCCGCAACTTACGGTTTTTAAGCAGACCAACGTCCGCTTACGAGTAGCGATGGCATTGATCTGAAGGCCGGCAGCGGCCATTCAGCCGTAGCTTGCCGCAACGCAACAAGGCCCCTCCCGGGGCCTTGCTTTCAACCTCAGTGCCGGGCTCCTACCGCCCCCCTCACTTCCCCATCAGCTGCTTGGCATTCTCGGCCGTGATCGCGGTGGTCTCCACCGTCACCGTCTTGTCCACCTCGGTCGCGCAGTCGAGCAGGATCTTTTTCGACATCTCGATCGCTTCCTTGGCGCCTGTCGGGTAGGTGAAGGTTGCGACCCAATCGCCCTTGGCGACCGCCTCGATGCCGCCTGCCGGGCCAGGCAGGCCGTCGGTGCCGATGATCTTGACGTCCTTGCCCGCGCCCTTGGCGGCGAGCAGCGCGCCGGCCGCCATCATGTCGTTGGAGGCGTAGAGCACCTTGATGTCGGGGTGCGCCTGCAGCATGGCGGCGAAGGCGACCTGCGCTTTATCCGGGACCCAGTCGGCGGCCTGCTCGGCGACGATCTGGACTTTCGGGTTTCCCTTGACGCCTTCCTTGAAGCCGTTGAGGCGCTCGACGGCCGGCGTCGAGCTTGGCAGGCCTTGCAGCACCGCCGCCTCGCCGCCATCGGGCAGCAGCGTCTTGGCGGTGTATTTTCCGGCTTCCTCGGCGATCTTGAAATTGTCGCCGCCGATGAAGGCGGTGTAGTCCTTGCCGGGGTCGCCGACCGTCTTGCGGTCGAGCTCGATGACCGGGATGCCGGCATCCATGGCGCGCTTCACCGCCGGCGTCAGCGGTGCGGCCTCGAAGGGCGAGATCAACAGGATGTCGACCTTCTGGGTGATGAAATTGTCGACCTGCGAGGTCTGCGTGTTGACGTTGCCGGCGCCGTCGGCGATCTGCAGCGTGAAGCCGGGCACTTCCTTGGCCGCTGCCTCCAGCTCGTCATTGACGTGTTGGCGGTAGGGCTCGGCATTGTTGGCCTGCGAAAAGCCGATGACGAACTGGCCGTCCTTGGCGCAGGCTTTCACCAGCGGCTCGGCGGCGTAAGCGGAGCCTGCAATGCACAGGCCAGCGCCGGCCAGCAGCACGGCCTTGAGGGTCGATCCTCTTAGTGTCGTTTTCATAACTCACTCTCCTCCTCGTCTGGCCGGGGGGCCAGACCTTGGTTTGACGTTCACGTGTTGCCGTCTCCTCCTTGTTTGTTTGTGCATGTCGTCATCGCAAAACCTTTTGCGCGACATGCACTAACGACCCAACCCCTCGCGGCGGCGAACGAGGGATTGAAGCACTGCCGCCAAAACGATGATCGCGGCGGTCGCGAGCAGCTGCATGGCGGGCGTGATGTTGTTGAGCTGCAGGATGTTGGCGAGCGCGCCCAGCATGATGGTGCCGGCAACGGTGCCGACCATCGAGCCGGCGCCGCCGAACAGGCTGGTGCCGCCGATGACCACGGCGGCGATGGCCGTCAGCTCATAGCCCATGCCGTCATTGGCGCTGCCGAAATTGAACTGGCCGGCATGCACAATGCCGGCAAGGGCGGCGGCAAAGCCGGTGATGGCATAGACCGAGATTTTCACCATCGACACCGGCACGCCGGATATGCGCGCGGCGCGCTCATTGCCGCCGACGGCAAAGACATAGCGGCCGAAGCGCGTGGTGTTGAGCACGATGGTGGCGATCGCGGCAAAGACGACGAACACAAGCGTCGCCACGGGCACGGTGTTGTTGAACAGCCGCTCGCCCAGCACGGCGAACACCGGCGGCGCCAGGCCCGGCCCTTCGCCATAGGAAATGTTGATGTACTGGTTGCCGGAGACGACCAGCGCCAGCCCGCGCGCGGCCTGCAGGCCGGCCAGCGTGACGATGAACGGTTCCAGCCTGAAACGCGTCGAGATGGTGCCCTGGATGGCGCCGAAGACGATGCCCAAAGCGAGCACGGCGAGGATGGTGGGGATCAGGCCGAAGCCGCCGGAGATCATCATCGATGCGGTGACGACGCTGGACAGGCCAAGCACTGCGCCGACCGACAGGTCGATGCCGGCGGTGATGATGACGAAGGTCATGCCGATGGCGATGATGCCGGTCTCCGACACGGCGCGCACGATGTTGGCGATGTTGTCGGGGTTGAGGAACAGGATCTCGCCATGGCGGCGCGGCGAGAAGATGATGCCGCCGATCGCCACCAGCACCAGGCCGATAAGGCTCTGGAAGCGCACGATGAGCGCCAGCGGGTCGCGATGCTTTTGAGGCGCCGCCATCACCGGGCTCGCTGCCACTGGATTGTTGTCCTGAGACATCAGGCCTCCCTGCCGTTAGCCGCGGCCAGCACCGTGTGCTCGTCGACGCCGCCCAAGAATTCCGCCACATTGCGCCCCTGGCGCAGCACCACGATGCGGTCGCACAGACCGATCAGCTCCGGCATCTCGCTGGACGCCACCAGAATGCCCAGCCCTTGCGCCGCGAGTGCCCTGAGCCGCTGGTAGATCTCGCCCTTGGCGCCGACATCGACGCCGCGCGTCGGCTCGTCGAGCAGAAGCAGCCTGGGGTTGCCGAGGATTTCTTTTGCCAGCACCACCTTCTGCTGGTTGCCGCCGGACAGTGCGCCGACGGCGATATCAGGGTTCTTCGGCCGGATGTCGAACTGACCGAAGGATTCCTTCACCGCCTCGGCCTGGCGGCGCGGCGAGACCAGCCAGTTCGGCGAGATTCTGGATATGACCGACATCACCAGATTGAGGCCGACCGCCATGCGCAGCATCAGGCCCGAGCCCCGGCGATCGTCGGTGACGAAGGCGATGCCGGCGTGGCGGGCAGCACTGATCGAATCCAGTTTCACCGGCTTGCCCGATATGGCGACCTCGCCCTCCCAGCGGCCGGACAGGCCGGTGCCGTAGAGCGCGGACAGCAGCTCGGTGCGCCCTGCCCCCATGATGCCGGCAAGACCGACGATCTCGCCTTCATGGACATCGAGCGAAACGCCTTGCGGCGCCTGCCAGCCGGCGCTGTCGCGGGCGAGCTTGAAGCTGGCGTTCCTCAGGCTGAGCAGCGGCTTGCCCGCGGCCTTGGCGCGTTGCGGATAGAGTTCGTCCAGCGGACGTCCGACCAGCAGCCTGACCAGCTCGGCCTGCGGCGCGTGCGGCTCGGTGATGCCGGCGACACGGCCGTCGCGCATTACCGTCACCCGGTCGGCAATGCCGGGCACTTCCTCCAGCCGGTGCGAGATGTAGACGATGCCGACGCCGGTGGCGGCGAGCTTGCGCATGATATCGAACAGCCGCTCGACTTCGCCGACGGTGAGTGCGGCCGTCGGCTCGTCCATGATCAGCACGCGGGAGGCGTAAGACAGCGCCTTGACGATCGCTACCACCTGGCGCTGGCCGATCGACAGATCCGCCACCATGGCGGCCGGATCGATGGCGATCTCGATCGCCTCCAGCCGCTTCTTGGCCTCGCGGCGCATTGCCGGCACGTCGAGGAAGCCGCCCGGACGCATCAATTCGCGGCCGAGGAACAGATTGGCGGCGACATCGAGCGACGGCACCAGGTCGAGCTCCTGGAAGATGGTGGCGATGCCGGCCGCTTGCGCCTCACGCGGGTTGTTGAAACGCACGGGTTTGCCGTCGATCTCGATGATGCCTTCGTCCGGCGTGTAGACGCCCGACAACAGGTTCATCAGCGTCGACTTGCCGGCGCCGTTCTCGCCGAGCAGCGCGTGGATCTCGCCCGCCTTCAGGTCGAAGTCGACGCCGCGCAGCGCCTGCACGCCGCCGAAGCGTTTGACGGCGCCCGTCATCACCAGCAGCGGCGCGGTCATGTTAGCCTCGTGTGGGTCGGCCTCCCGCAGGAGGCGCGCGCCCGCAGAGTCGCCTGCAGCCGCACCGAACGTGGCTCTGAACCGGTCGCCGCGATGCGGGCGCTGAGCAGGGCTGCCGCCTGCCTGCCTATCTCGGTGCAGGGCTGCGCGACCAGCGTCAGGCGCGGCTCGAAGCAATCGGCCCATTCGAAATCGTCGAAGCCGGCCAGCGACAGATCGCCCGGAATGGTGAGGCCTTTTTCGCGGATGGCGCGGACGGCTCCGATCGTCGTCATGTTGTTGCCGGTGACCAATGCGGTTGGTGGCGACGGCAGCGACAGGATGGCGTGGGTGGATGCGGTCGCCGCCGCCGTGTCGACATTCTCGGCCGAGAGATAGCGCGTCACGCACTCAAGTCCATTGGCGGCGAGCGAAGCCTGGAACGCCTCGATGCGCTCGCGCGTCGTCGTCAGGCCGGGCTGTCCGGCGATATAGCCGATGCGCTTGTGGCCGAAGGAGGCGACATGGTCGATCAGCGCGCGCATCGACGTTTCGTTCTCGACGCCAATCTGGTCGAAGCGCTGGTCGGCGAAACGGTCGATCAGAACGCATGGCATCTTCTTGTCGGCGAGATAGTCGATGGCCCGCTGCGGCGAGCCCGAGGGCGCCAGGATGACGCCGTCGACGCGGCGCTGATGAAAAGCGCGCACCACCTGCAGTTCGCGGTCGGGATCCTCCTGGGTATCCGACAGAAACACCATCAGCCCGAGCCGCGCGCATTCGGCCTCGACCGCGCAGATGATGTCGGTGAAATAAGGGTTGGAGATCGCCGAGATCGCCAGGCCGACGCTGTTGGTGGTCGAGGCCTTCAGCGAGCGCGCCAGCTCGTTGGGCTGGTAGCCCATGGCGGCAATGGCGTCGTTGATCAGCCTCGCCTTTTCCAGCGAAACGAAGCGCGTGTTGTTGACGACATGCGAGACGGTCGACACCGACACGCCGGCGCGCCGCGCCACTTCAGCCATTGTCGGCAAGGCATATCAGCGCCTGCAAGCGCTCCTCCCTTATGCGTTTCCCGTCCGCTCTGATGGCGGATTTTGAGGGAGCTTAGTGCGATCGAAACGTTTGCGCAATCGATTCGATGAAATTGTTAGCGGGGCTTATCTCCCCCCTCGAGGGGGAGATGTCGCCGAAGGCGACAGAGGGGGTCGGTTCGACTAGGCTCGGCCTCATGCGGCAGATGGAGGTTGGCGCTTCACGCGATGCGACCCCCTCTGGCCTGCCGGCCATCTCCCCCTCAAGGGGGGAGATTCGCAGTTTCACCGAACTCCGCCACCAGCCCCTCATATTCCTCGAAGGCCGGCAGCGCCTCGTAACTGTGCACCGCGGGCGTCGTCGCCCAGGGGAGTTTCTCGCTGGTCCATGTCTCGATGAACGGCGTGAACCAGCCAGGCTCGTCGAGCATGGTCGGACGCAGATTGACGAACCAGTCGAGCCCTTCGGGGCGCGTGAACATCCAGCTCATGCAATGTGGGCAGAAGTAATGACGCGAGGCGCCGTGCAGCCCGCCGATCACCGGCACGCCTTGCATGATTTCGAAGCCGTCGGAGGGGATGGCGGCGCTCAGCGAATAGGCGCTGGCCGACATGCGCTGGCAGCCGATGCAATGGCAAGCCATGGTGAAAAGCGGTTTTGCGAAAATCTTGAGCCGCACACGTCCGCAGCGGCATCCGCCTTCGGCCGGCAATTTCAGGGTTGGCACGGCAGTCTCCCACTCTTCGAAGCGCGGTGCTTCAGTCGCCGGTCAGCGCCTTCGTGGTCACCAGCGTGACGCCGGCATCGGTGAAGTCCGCATTGTACCGGGCGATGATCTCGGTCGCGGTTTCGCCTTCAGTGTCCAGCGTGGAATGGGCATCGGAAACGACGGTAACGCCGAGGCCCTCGGCCAGGGCGCCCTTGACGGTGCCGGCGATGCAGAAATCGGTCTGCGCTCCGGCGAGCACGACTTCGCCGGCCCCCTGCCCGGCCACCCAGGCGCCAAGCTCGGCATTCGAGAAGGCGTTGCGGACGGTCTTGGAGAATGTCGGCTCGTCCTTGGCCTGGCCGAGTTCCGGCCATACCGGCCAACCCGGCTCGCCCGGCGCCAGCGGATCGCCGGCCGGCCCATCATGCCGCACGAACGCTATCCGGCGCCCCTCGCGCCGCGCCCAGTCGATCAGCGAGCGGGTACGCTCGGCGATACCCGGCGCATCATGGATCGGCGGCTCGACGCGCCCGTCGAACATGTTGGTCTGGAGATCGATGACGATGAGGGGAGCGAGGTTTGGCATGGCGCGAAGATAACGCGGGCGATGGGAGGGTCAAGACGGCGAAGCTGCTGATCTCCCCCTTGGGGAGATTACCTGTACCCTCACCCGATTCCACCCGCGACCACGTAAGCACCAGCCGTGCGTCCATCCTCCAGCCGCATGACGGCCGTAACGATCGAGCCGTAAGCGCCTCGCCACACACTGTGCATTCTTTCATGCTCGCCGGCCGGCACCAGGATGCGACCGTGAAAGCTTGTGCCGCTGCGCCGCAGAGCGACCGGTTCGCCATTGACGTGAACCTTGACGCCAGCGGTCTCCGCATCGAGTTCAACCGTCACGGCGATCTCGGCCTGGTCTCCTCGCCGCGTCGTCTCGGCAACAAGCGTAAGCCTCGGCGTCGGCGCATCGCTGGCCCGCAATCCACCAGGCCGCCCCGCAAACACATCGTCCGGCAATTCCGGCGTGCGCGGCGGGCTGGTGCGGCGTTGGGTGGCGCGCTCGTAATCGCCGGCGAGCCGCAGCAACTCCGCATCATCATAGGCCTTGCCCGCAAAGGTCAGCCCGACCGGCATGCCGATATCGGCCATCGTTCCCATAGGCACGGTGACGGTCGGAATGCCGAGATGACGCCACACCAGATTGCCATTGGCGACCCAGGTGCCGTTGCGCCAGGCGATTTCTGCAGAGGTCTGGTTGACGTCGGCATCGGCCGGGCCGACATCGGCGACCGCCGGCAGCACGACGGCGTCGAGCCTGTGCTCGTCCAGCCAGTCCTCGAAGTCGATGCGCCGCGTCGCCTCCAATCCCTTGAGACCTTCCGCCAGCGTTGGGATATCCAACAATGGCATCACGCCCTGCTTGGCGCTCGTGACGTAGTCGGCCAGATCGAAACCGTCGTCGCCATAGCGGTCCGGCAGCGCGCCCGGCGGCTGCGGGAAAATCTTTGGGCCGTCGACCGCAGCCAGATCGGGGATCGCCGGATCGGCATTTGCGCGCAGGAAATCGTCCCAGCCCCAGATGCAGAGATCCCAGATTTCGCGCTCTGCAAAGGCTTCCGGCACCAGCCCGCGTTCGACCATGGTTTTTGTGCCCGGACGGTCGCGCTCATAGTTCGAGACGACGGGGAAATCGACCTCGACCACCTCCGCGCCGAGCTTTTCCAGGTCACGCGCCGCCTGCCGCCAGAGGTCGAGCACCGAGGCGCGGGTCTCGATGGGTTTGGGCGCGCCGCCGTCGCGGCCGATATACATTTTCGGCACGCCGAGGCGTTTGCCTTTCAACGAGCCCTCCAAGGCTAGTGTAGTGTAGCTTGGCGGCCTGAGATCAGCGCTTTTCGCGATCGACACCCAGGGCTGCGCGCGCCAGAAATCGCCGCGCGTCTCGGCATCGTCGGCGACGATCACATCGAGCAGCTCCAGCATGTCGGCAATGCCGCGCGTGTGCGGCACCACCACATCCATGGTCGGCACCAGCGGCCAGTTGCCCCTGACCGAAATGACGCCGCGCGACGGCGTGTAGGCGACAAGTGCATTGTTGGACGCCGGCGCGCGGCCGGAAGACCATGTTTCCTCGCCGAGGCCGAAAGCGGCGAAGCTGGCGGCGGTGGCCGTGCCTGAGCCGTTGGACGAGCCGGAAGCGAAGGCCGCGGTCAAATAGTCGGCATTGCAGGGGCTCTCGGCGCGGCCATAGACGCCGCGCTGCATGCCGCCATTCGCCATTGGCGGCATGTTGGTCAGCCCGATCAGCACAGCACCACCGGCCCTCAGCCTGGCAATGGTGAAAGCGTCCTCATTGGCGACGAGATGCTCGAAGGCGGGCGAGCCAGCAGCCACCGTCAGGCCCTTCACCTTATAGCTGTCCTTGGCGGTGTAGGGGATGCCGTCGAGGGGCCCGAGGGTGGCGCCATTGCGCCGCCGCAGGTCGGACGCCGCCGCCTCCTCGAACATTGCCGGGTTAAGCACCGGCACGGCATTGAGCGCGATGCCATGGCGGTCGTAGTGCGCGATGCGCCTGAGATAAGCGCCCACCAGCTCGACGCTGGTGACGGTGCCGGCCTCCAGCGCCCGGCGCAGGTCGGCAATCGAGGCTTCGACGATGTGGAGGGGCATGGGATTCTCGAGATGCAGCGGCAAATGAATCTTCGCATCGTGCGATGCGAGTGTCACGCCTCAAACGGAAGGCGTGACGGCGACGCTTATGCACTCGGCTCATAGCATCTTGCTGTCGAGCTGGCCGTTTTCCTTCATCAGGTCGAGATAGGTCTTGGCGCCGGAACTGCCGTGGCCTGCCGCCTTGAAGAACCATTTGGCGGCTTCCTTGTAGTTTGGTTTCCCATCGACGCCGCGGTAGTAGAGCGAGCCCAGACTGAACTCGGCATCGACGCTGCCGGCCTTTGCGGCTTCCAGCCACCAGGACTCGGCAGCCTTGTCGTCTCTGGCAATGCCCACGCCGTTGGCCGAGGCATACGCTGAGGCGAGCTGGGCATCCACATTTCCCTGCCGCGCCGCCTTGAGCCACCAGCCCGCCGCATCCGCACTGCTTTGCGCAACGCCAACACCCTCGCAATAGGCCGTGCCGAGCGCTTTCTGCGCGAATGCATTGCGCTGGTCGGCGGCTTTGCGCCAGAGCCTTGCCGCCTGAACGGGGTCCTTCGTTACTCCTAGACCATCCCAATACAGTCCACCGAGAGCGAACTGCGCAAGGTCATTGTCCTTGTCGGCAGCCTTGCTCAGCCACTCGAACGCCTGCCTTTCATCCTTCCCGACGCCCTGCCCGTCCCGATACACGACCCCGACATTATACTGCGCTACCACATGGCCTTGGACAGCAGCCTTCATCCACCATCGGAAGGCCAGATCATTGTCTTGCGCAACGCCGCGGCCCTGGCTGTAGAGGATACCAAGCAGATATTGAGCGTCGGCGTTTCGCCCGTCGGACGCCTTTTGCGCCCAAGTCGCGGCCAACGCATCGTCCCGTCCCACGCCTTCGCCGAGCGAATACGCCCGGGCCAGATTGGCACCGGCTTCGGCATTCCCCGCTTCCGCGGCCTTGCGCCACCAATAGACCGCCTGCTCGGCGCTCTTCTCGACGCCTTGGCCCATCGAATAGTATCCGCCCAGATTCGACTGGGCGAACACAAAGGCCTGATTGGCGGCTTTGCTCATCCACGCAAACGCCTGGCCGTCGTCCCAGGGGTACCTTTTCCCTGGCCATAAGCGGCCGCCACCGCGTATTGCGCTTCTGTCAGACCGGTGGTTGCGGCCTTCATCCACCACCCGAACGCAAGGCGGTCATCCTGCTCAACGCCGTGGCCCCGCGAGTACAAAGTGCCCAGCAAAGCCTGGGCATTCGGCTCACCCAGATCGGCTGCCTTTTTCACCCACACTATGGCGGCTTGATCATCCTTCTTGACGCCTTGGTTAAGATAGTAGGCGCGTCCGAGACAGAAAGCGGCCTCCAGGCTTCCTTGGTCAGCCGCCTTGCGCCACCATGAGGCAGCCTGCTCGAAGCTTTGCGCAACACCCCGACCCTGCGCATACAGGACGCCGAGGGCGTACTGAGCGTTCGTATTGCCCTTGTCGGCTGACTGCCTGGAAAACTTCAACGCCAGTTGATCGTTTCTTTCGACCCCTTGGCCATTTAAATAGACTTGGCCGAGAGAATATTCAGCCTCGCCGCTCCCCTGATCGGCCGCCTTGCGCCACCAATAGAGCGCCTGCTCATAATTTTGCGCGACCCCTTGGCCCTGCCAGTACAACACGCCGAGCTGGTACTGCCCATTCATGTTGTCTTTATCGGCGGCCTTTCGTGAGAAACTCTCGGCAAGCCGACTGTCCTTTTCAACGCCCCTGCCCATAAGGTAGGCCTGACCCAGTGCTGCTATGGCTTCCGCATTGCCGCCATCGGCGGATTTCTTCCACCAATACACCGCCTGGCTGTCGTTATGAGCCACGCCCTCCCCGCGCCAGTACAGCGCACCAAGCTGCCCTTTGCGTCAACATTGCCAGCGTCCGCCATGATCTTCATTTGACGGAATACCTCGGCATAATCCTTTGCCTGGAGAGCCGCTGCACCCTTTTGTGCCGCTGACCACTGCACATAGTAATTTCGGCCAGGACCGAGCAGCACAAAAGCCGCCAGCAACACCAGAACGACGATAAGGACCCCTCGGCGACGCGACTTGGGCGGGCTGTAGACAGGTGTATCCACTTTGGGCGCCCACTCGTTGTTGCTCACCGTCCCCAATCCATTTGCAGCCACCAGTAATCCATAGCGCAAGCCAGGCTGTTCTGGAATATCCAAAGCATTTGATGTCGCTACTGCGGTGCGCCGGCGAACAGGATTTCGCCATCGCCGCCAGCCGCCGGCCAATCCCTGATGGTGCGATCGTCGCCGCCGGTGACCAGTGTGCCGTCGGTGGCGAAGGCAACGGCGTAGATCGGGCCGGTGCGGCTGTCGAACATGGCGATCTGGTCTCCAGTGCCGAGATCCCACAGCCGCGCCGTGCCGTCGAGCGAGCCGGAGGCCAGGCGCTTGCCGTCGGCCGACAGCGCCAGCGTATAGACGGTGCCTTCGTGGCCCTCGAAGCGGCGCAATTCCCGAAACGTGTCGAGGTCCCAGAGCTTGATCGTGTAGTCGCCGCTGCCGGTGACGACATGATGGCCGTCGGCGGTGAAGACGGCGCCGTAGGTGCCCTGCTCGTGGCCGTGCCAGCTTCGCAATTGCTTGCCGCTTTCGACGTCCCAGAATTTCAGCGTGCCGTCGATGGAGCCGCTCAGCGCGCGCGTGCCGTCGGGCGAGATTGCGACCGTGCTGATCGGCCAGTCATGTCCGGTCATCACATGCAGCACCGATTTGTTGACGAGATCCCAGACGATGACGTTGCCGGTGTCGTGGCCACTGACGGCGCGCTTGCCGTCCGGGCTGATCGCCAGCTTGCGCACGCCGCCATTCGCGCCCGACGAGAAGACATGCAGCACCGCGCCGTCGGCAAGCTTTCGCAGCACGATCTCGCCATCGTCGCCGGCGGTCAGCGCGGTGGCGCCGTCGGGCATGAACAGCGCCGTGCGCGCCATGTCCTTGTGTTCACCAAGGTTGCGGATCAGCCGCTTGCCGGCGACGTCCCAGAGCTTGATCATGTGGTCGGTGCTGGCGCTCATGACGTCGCGGCCATCGGCCGAGACGGCGAGCCAGACGACGGCGTCGCGGTGGCCGTCGGGCTCGGTCGGCAGCGCCGGCGGAGGCGGCGGCAACGGCGCGACGGTTTGCGGTGGCGTGGCCGGAGCCGGCGGTGGAGCAGTCTCCGGTGGCGGTGTCGCCGGAGCGAGTGCGACTTGTGGCGGCTGAGGGGGAGCAGCCAGAGGCGTAGGCTGCGCCGGCTCGGGCGGTTTGGCTGCCTGCACCGGCGGAGTTGGCTCGGGCGGCATGGTGACCTGCGGCGAACTCGGCGGGGCCGGTGGCGTCGCCAGGTCCGGCGGGACACCGTCGATGCCCTGGTCCTTCGGCTCGGCTTTGGGTTCGTTCGGGGCGGCCACCTCAGCGCCCGGGCCGGCGTCACGCGCCCAAGGGAAGTGGTCGGCCAGCAGCGCCAACACGGCGAGCACCGGCAACATGAGGAAGGCGCGCCGCAGACCGGGGCGGCCCTTTGGGTCGATCTCGGCGTCGCGGCCAAAAAGCGGCGTTCCAGCAGGCTGGCTTCGCCGACCCGGCAGCAGTCTGGCCCAGAACAACAGGGCGCCAAGCAGGCAAAGCCCGCCGACGGTCAGGAACACCACCGGTCGCAGCGTGGCTGGGCCGTGCAGCATGTGATCGATCCCGCTCCAGCTGAAATCTCTGTCGCCGAGCAGCAGATACGCCCGCACCAGACAAGCCAAAGCGGCCGCCAGCAGCGGAAGCGCAAACAGCCTTTCGGCCAACCTGTCCATCGGACTTCCCCTCCGGTGCCGCACCTTGCTCCTCATGCGGCCGCCGCACGAAACAAATAGTGCAAAACTGCGCCCACGAAAGTGGGCGCGATCACGCAGCCAAATTCACTTCAATTCGGCCCATACCGGCGCGTGGTCGCTGGCGCCGTCCTCACCTCTGACACCGCGGTCGATGCCGGCAGCGGTGAGGCGGCGCGCCAGTTTCTTCGACAGCAAGATGTGGTCGAGCCGCAGCCCGGCATCGCGCAGCCAGCGGTTGCGGCGATAATCCCAGAATGTGTAGAGCGTTTCCTTCGGATGCTTCTTGCGGAGCGCATCGGTCCAGCCCTGCTCGAGCAGACGCTGGAACGACGCCCGGCTTTCCGGCTGCACCAGCGCGTTGTCGTCATAGGAGCGGGTGGCGTAGATGTCGCGCGGCTCGGGCACGATATTGTAGTCGCCGACCAGCGCCACCGGCAGGCCAGTGTCGAAGAGTTCTGCGGCATGCGCCTCCAGCCTTTCATGCCAGGCCAGCTTGTACTGGAATTTCGGCCCCGGCTGCGGGTTGCCGTTGGGCGCGTAGACACAGGCGATGACGATGCCGTTCACGGCCGCCTCGATGTAGCGGCTCTGCTTGTCGGCGGTATCGCCGGGCAGGACGTCACGGGTCAGCACCGGCTTGGACCCGCGCGCGAGTATGGCGACGCCATTCCAGGTCGGTTCGCCCTTCCACACCGCGCCATAGCCGGCCGCCGCAAGCGTCGTGCGCGGAAACTGCGTATCGCGGGCCTTCAGCTCCTGCAGGCAGACGACATCGGGCTTGGCTGCCGCCAGCCACGCCAGCAGGTTTTGCAGCCGGCTGTTGATGTTGTTGATATTGAAGGTGGCGATTTTCATTTGGCGATCAGGAAACGATCCGCCCTGTCCACGCCTTCACCGTCCCGGCCAGCGTCTTCAAATGATCGGCGGTCGAAAACCCCGACACGCTCTTGCGCGGCTTCAGGTCGTGGTCGCCATCCTCCAGCCAGATCACCTCGATGGCTTTGGAAAGGCCGTAGGTCGCGACCTCTTCTTTCGTGCCGAACTCGTCGCGGGTGCCCTGGAAGATCAGCGTCGGCGTCTTGAGGTCGGCGAGATGTTTTGTCCTGAGTTGCTCGGGCTTGGCTGGCGGATGAAAGGGATAGCCGAGGCAGATGAGGCCCGAAATCTCGCCCTTGGCGAACATCTCGTCGGCGACCATCGAGGCGACGCGCCCGCCCATCGACTTGCCGCCGATGATGAGCGGACCAGCGACGCCCCTCGCCCTCAGATCGGCGATGGCCTTGATGTATTCCGGGTTGACCGTCTCGGCGCGCGGTGGCGGCTTGCGCTGGCCATAGCGGCGGGCCGCCATATAGTGAAATTCGAAGCGCGCGACCTGGAAGCCGGCGGTGGCGAGCGCCTTGGCGGTGGCGGTCATCGAAGGCGAATCCATCGATGCGCCGGCGCCGTGGGCCAGCACGATGGTGACCGGGGCTGTGTCAAAGCCGTCGAAGAGGAAGCTAGTGGGCATCAGGCTGCGGGACCCCGATATAGTGGTAGGTGGTTTTGGAACCGTGAACTTCCTTACGCCACTGCTCCGGATGCAGGGTAACATGGGTGAAAATGGCTGCAAAAAACCCTACGAGCACGATGAAGAATGGCCGGCCGAAGCAAACGCGCTGCTTGTTCGACATACGGTCCTCGGGGCGCTGGGGAAATGGCCAAGTTCTGCGGTTGTAATATGTGGCCCAATTGATTTTGCTGTCTTCGAAAAAATTCCAGCCATTGCTCCAGTAGAAGAGCAGCTCGCGGCCTCCTGCACCGCCAAAACGATGAAGCACGCGGTTAATCCCATACTCGAAATCTGAACAAGATTATCCACGGCAGCCTCACCCCGCCGTCCGCGCCAGCTGCAGATCGACGAACTGTATCCCCTTTTGCGCAGTGCGCGCCCATTCGCTGTCAGCATCGAGTTCGAGATAGCGCACCCAGTGGCGGCGGGCTTCGGTCAGATTGCCGGCGTCGAACTCCAGCCGGGCAAGGTTGAACACCGGATCGGCGTAGCTCTTGTCGAGCGCGATGGCCTTGACCAGATGCCGGCGCGCCGAGGCGATCTTGCCTTCGTCGCTCATCAGCCCGGCGAGGTTGAACCAGGCCTCGACGAACGCCGGATCGAGCTTGATCGCTCTTGCATAGTCATGCGCCGCGTCGGCCACGCGACCGGCGCCACGCAAGCAATTGGCGCGGTTGAACGCGGCGATGGCGTCGCTCGGATCGATGCTGAGGCAGCGTTGGTAGAGCGCCGCGGCATCGTCGTGCCGGCCCTCCTCTTCCGCGCTTTCAGCCTCGGCGAACAATTCTTCCAGCGTGTCGTCGCCGGCTGCGCTTGCGCTGCCGAGATCGAACAGCAGCTGGCCGTCGAGTTCGCTCTGGCCATCCTCGAGATAGATCTGATCGGGCCGGCCATGCTGCGAGCCGACATTGAGCGATTTGGCGGTGAGCGAAGCGACCGGACCGGAGCGATGCACGGAGCGCGCGATCGCGCCCCAGGATGCACCGCCGGCGACCAGCCCGGCATATTTGCGGGCAAGGATCAGATCGCGGAACGAGTAGGGCTCACAATCGTGCTCGAAGGCGTCGAACAGGCTGAGCAGGTCGAGGTCGGCACCGGACAGTCTGGACTGGTCGACGAGAGACTGCCTGGACAGCGAAGACGCCTCCGGCGCCTTCATCAGACCAAGCAGGCGCAGGAAGCCATTTTCGCTAAGGAGCGTGCGGCCGGCGGCTCGCACGGCCGCGACACGGCATTCGATCTCGGCATCGCCGCCCTTCGCCGTGCCGGCCTTGGCGATCAGCGTTCGGCCGAACACAACATGGCTGGTGCGCCTGGTGACGCCGCGCCGCAACTGGCCGTGCTGACGCTCCACCTCGCGGGCCGCGAGCCGCAGCGGAAATGCCGCCAGCGCGCCGATGGTGCCGAAGACGGCGCCCGGAATTATACCGGTCGGCGCCGTCACCCCTTGCTCTTGCCGACGGCCTTGAGCAGATTGGCCTTCAACGGGTTTTCCTTGGCCGCACCCGCCTTACCCTTGGCGGCAGGTTTTTCAGCGTCGTCGGCCTTGCTCTTCGACTTGGCCGGCGGCTTGGCTGATTGCGACAGGCTCGCCTTCAACGCGTCCATGAGGTTGATGACATTGCCACGCTCGGGCGCCGCCGCAATGATCGGCTTATGGCCCTTCAGTTTCTCGCGGATCATCGTCATCAGCGCGATCTCGTAGCGGTCCTCATAATTCTTCGGATCGAAGGTGGTTTCCTTCTGCTTGATCAGCGCTTCGGCCAATTGCAGCATTTCGGGATCCGGCTTGCCGGCCGGGATGTTGCCGAAATATTCAGCCGTGCCGCGCACTTCGTTCGGGTTCCTCAACGTACACACGAACATGCCGTTCTCGCGCGCGCCGATCGTCACCACGCGCTCGCGGCTGGACAGGACAAGGCGGGCAATGGCCAGCTTGCCGGATTTGCGCATGGCCTCGCGCAGCACGGCGAAGGTTTCCTCCGCCATGGCGCCATCCGGCGCCATGTAGTACGGCGCATCCTGATAAATGACGTCGACCTCGTCTTCGTCGACGAAGGCCTCGATGTTCATCGTGTGATTGGATTCGATGCGCACTGCTTCGAGGTCGGCCTCATCGATGATGATGTACTGCTTGTCCTCGTATTCGTAACCCTTGACCAAGTCCGCGCGCTCGACGAGGCCGAGTTCAGGGTCGACCGGCTTCATGTTGATGCGGTTGTGGGTCTTCTTGTGCAATTGGTTGAACGATATGCGCTCGCTGGTCGTCGTTGCCGGATAGAGCCGGACCGGACAGCTGACGAGGCTGAGCTTGAGGTAACCTTTCCAACTTGCCCTGGGCGCCATGATACTCTCCTACGCGGCCACGCACTGACATTTCAGACTGAGCATGATCTTACCGAAAACCGGTTGCCACTTTTCGGGATCATGCTTACTGCAGCGCTTCGTCCAAAGGACGAATGGTGCTGCGGAAATCCTACACCGACCGGGCACGCTACAGGCAAATCCCTAGCGAAATCTTCCAGTGCCCTGAAGGTCCAAGGCCGAGAATAATTCAAATTGTCCGAAGCGTCGATGGACTTGGGTTCCTCGCCCCCATGAAATGGGGAGAAAAACCTTATTTGAAGGCCGGCAAATCCCTCGCGAAATCCTCCATGTCCGCCCAGGGGTCGCCCGAGGTCGCCAACAACCCCGGCAGCGAGGAATAGTTCAGATCCTGCGGCGCATCGATCGTCTCAAGGTCGCTCCAGCTCACCGGCGTCGACGCCGGCAGGTTGGTGCGGGCGCGCAGCGAATAAGGCGCCGCGGAGGTGTGGCCGCGCGCGTTGCGGTGGTAGTCGATGAAGATGCGGCGCTTCCGGTTTTCCTTGCCCATTGTGGTGGTGAAAGTGTCGGGCGCCGTGGCCGCCAGATGCGTGGAGATGGCGCTGGTAGCCTGGTGCAGCTTCTTCCAGTTCTGCTTTTGCGTCACCGGCACGGTTATGTGGATGCCGCCGCCGCCGGATGTCTTGGCGAACGGCACCAGGCCGAGCCGTTCCAATTCGCCCTTGATGTGGACGGCGGCCTCGACCACCTCGCGCCAGGCGATGCCCTCACCCGGATCGAGATCGAAAACGATCTGGTCGGGCTTGTCGAGGCTCAAGCGATGCGTGCCCCAGGTGTGGAACTCGACGACGCCGAACTGCGCCAGCGCCAGATAGCCTTTTGCTCCCTCGACCGACAGATAGGATGTGGTTTCACCTTCGGAGTTGGTGGCGTCAAAAGTGACCACCGACGGCGGCATGCCGGTGAAGGCGTGGCGCTGGAAGAAACAGTCCTTCGGCAGGCCCGTCGGGCAGCGCACCAGCGACACCGGGCGGCCCATAATGTGCGGCAGCATGAAATCGCCGACCAGCGCGTAATAGACGGCGATGTCGAGTTTGGTCGGCCCGGTCTTGCCGAACAGCCGCCGCTCCGGATTGGTCACCCAGATGGTGGCGAGATCGGCTTCGGCGATCAGCCGCTTGCGCTTCGGCAACACCGGCGTCGACAGGCCGACATCCCTGAGGCCGCGAAATACACCGTGGCGCAGCGAATTGTCCGCCGTGCGGTTGGCGTAGTGGATGCGGGCCGACAGCATCGGCCGCACCCATTTCATCTCGCGCATGATCTCGCGCGGCACACCCTCGGGTGCTGTCGCGCCGTCGCGCAGCGGCTGCAGCCGGGCCAGCAAGTCGCCCGCCGTAGCGGCATCGAAGCCGGTGCCAACCTTGCCGCGATAGTGCAGTTCGCCATCCGCGAATTCAGCCATGCCGAGTGCCGCCAGTCCTTCGGCCGCGTCGGAGACGGTGTAGCCGGCGATGATGAAATCGCCGGTCTCCAGCGCCTTGACCTTGGTCCAGCTCTTGGTGCGGCCGCTCTGGTAGATGGCGTTGGCGCGCTTGGAGACGACGCCTTCCAGCCCAAGGATCGAGGCCTGATCGTACAGCCCCTGTCCGTCGCCTTCGACATGGTCGCTCAGCTGGATGGCGGAGGTAGCGCCCTGCCCGGCTAGCAGTTCGGCGAGCAGGGCCTTGCGGTTTGCGAGCGGCGCCTTGCGGAGGTCCCAGCCGTCGAGATGCAGCAGGTCGAAGGCATAGAAATGGAGCTTGCTGCCCGCACCCGCCGACAGCGCATCCTGCAGCAGCGCGAAACGCGAGATGCCCTTCTCGTCCAGCACCATGATCTCGCCGTCGATGATCGCCTGGCTGAGCGGTAGCCGGGAAAAGGCTTGCGGCAGGTCGCCGTAACGCTTCGTCCAGTCGATGCCGCCGCGGGTGATCAACCTGACCTCGCCATCTCCGACATGCGCCATGGTACGATAGCCGTCGAATTTTATTTCATGGAGCCAGAGTTCACCTGTGTCTTCCACCGGCCCGCCCGGCGGTTTCGGCACCTGCGTGGCGAGCTGCGGCTCGATGCGCGACGGCGGATCGCCCCTGACCGCACCGGACAACGCGCCGGGTTTCAGCGCGCCGGGCTTGGGCGGCAGGCGGGCCGGCTTCCTCGGCGGCGCCACCAGCTCCTCGATCCGCTTGCCGGACTTCACGCTTTCCGGCCGCGCTTCCAGGATGTCGAGGCCGGTATCGGCGGCGAGATCGCGCTCCTTGAACAGCAGCCAGTTTTTCTTCTCGCTGTCTTCGCCGGGCTTGGGCTTCAGACGGGTCAGCATCCAGCCGCCATTCAACTTGTCGCCGGCCAGCCGGAACTTGAAGGCGCCGGTGCGCAGGCTCTTGTCGACATCGTCCATCGGCGCCCAGGTGCCGGTGTCCCAGACGATCATCGGCCCGCCGCCATATTCGCCTTCGGGAATGACGCCCTCGAAGTCGATATATTCGAGCGGATGGTCCTCGGTCTCGACTGCGAGCCGCTTGTCGGCCGGGTTGAGCGAGGGCCCGCGCGGCACCGCCCAGCTTTTCAGCACGCCGCCGACCTGCAGGCGCAAATCGTAATGGTCGGCGGTGGCGTGATGCTTGTGGACGACGAAGCGGTTGCCGTCGCCTGAAATGAGCCCGCCCGCCGGTTCCGGCGTCTTCGTAAATTCGCGCTTGGCGCGATAGGCCTTGAGTGTTGGCGGGGTTGGCATGGGTCAGGCGGGAGCGGCGGCGGCGGACGAACCTTCCCGGCGCCGCGTTCCTGCACAGTGCTGTCCCGCCAACATTTCAAATTTCCCAGCGCGGTGCGAAGAATGTGGAGATCACGCTCAATCGTCTGAGGCGGGCGTCAGGTCTAGCTCGGCCGGGGACAGCCCTTGCTGGAGCTGGCTCAGCCGGAACTCGTCGACCCAGTAGGCCTCGCCGTCGACCAGCACGCGGGCCGAGTAGACGCCGCCGGAAAAGCTTTGCGCGGTGACGTAGACCTTGTGGCGGTCGAGCGCCTTGCGCACCGCGGCGCGCTTGGAATTCTGGCTGGTGACGGAACTGGCCATGGCTCACTCATACACAAGACCGCAAGACATGGCGGCGGCATAAGGATGCTGGAGATCGGCTGCTCTGTCAATTTTGACCGCCTGCTTCTGGCAGCGCTACGATCCGACGGCAGCAAAAAACCGCTGAGCCTCGGCAGTGGGCTTTGCAATGGCGACGACAATATTCGGTTAGTGGTCCGAAGGAATTATGAGCGCCGTGACGCGCGAGAGCTGCTGACGCCGGTCCAGCGTCGGCTTCTCGTAGATCTTCTTCATTGGTATCCCCATGGCCCCCAATGGCCGCCGGCAAAGGCGCTTGCGGCTGGGTTTTGTCAAGGGAAGCGCTGTTCTTCCGCCGAACAGCTATGGAAACTGGAGGAGCGGCCGCTATAGTTTTCCTCAGCCCCAAGGAGAACGGCAATGACCCTCAGCAACCGCAAACTCGGCAGCCAGGGGCTGCAGGTCTCGGTGATCGGCCTCGGCTGCATGGGCATGAGCCAGTCCTACGGCCCTGCCGCCGAGGCGGAATCGATCGCCACCCTGC
>NZ_JAMYQZ010000035.1:0-60261 GCF_040321145.1 Mesorhizobium sp. M0514 | reverse complement strand
CTTCCTTGGCGGCCCTGCGCCAAAATCTCCATGCCTTGCGATATCGCTGGCGCGAACCACCACGAAAGCGCAAGTTTCAGTCCATGCCAAAGCTATCTTAGCGCCTATGCCCTTGAGGGGGAGATGTCCGGCAGGACAGAGGGGGGTGCGAAGGATCGCGACTTCTCGGTCCAACCCTCGTCAAAACCTTACAACAACCCCGAATCGCGCGCGGTCGCTGTCGCCTCGCCGCGCGACACCGCATCCAGCTTGCCCAGCACCGCCGAGACATGGTGATCGACCGTCTTTGGCGAAATCGTCAATTGCTCGGCGATCCGCTTGTTGGAGAGACCACGTTCGATCAGCTGCAGCACCTGCATCTGGCGCAAGGTGAGGCCGGCGAGGTTGGCGCGCGTCGAGCGGCGCGGGCCGCGGGCGATGCCGCCAACGCCGTTCTTGCGCATGATATCGCGCAGGCGCTGGGCTGCCGGCCTTGCCCCCAGGCCGTCGAAAATATCCAATGCCAGCCGCTGCCCCTCGTCGTCGCCGAGGATGAGCGCCAGTCCGCGCTCGTATGGCGCATTCAATTCGGCCCAGAGTGCCGAAGCCGAACGCCAGTCGCCGGTCAGAAGCAGCCGGTATGGTGTCGCCATGTCGGCGGTGTCGCCGGCCGGCATATCGGGAGAGAGCAATGTTCGCCACAGCGCCAGCTCCCCGACATGGGCACGCGAGCGCACCGGCGTTTCGGCGCGGGTGATCAGCGCCAGCGCCTCTTGCCTGTCGGCCAGGCCCAGCCATGCTTGCTCCGCTATCAAGGCCGCATAGGAGCTCAGCATCTGCAGGTCGCCGCCGCTTCCGACCAGACGCGCCATTTCGGCGAACAGCGGCTCGGCCGAAGGATCGCCGCGCCTCAGGCGCAGTTTCGCCAATGCCAGCAGCGCCGGAAACCGGCCCACGGTAGTTGTCCGCTCATTGTCGATGACATCGCTTGCCGTCGCGGCGGCCTCATCCCATTGGCCCTGACGCAGTTGCACATCGGCCAGCATGCCCCTGAGATAGTCGCGCCAGGTGCCGAGGTCGTTCTCGGTGCAATAGTGGATGCCGCTCTCGAGCACCGGACGTGCCGCGTCGTAGCTCATCTGGGTGATCTCGAAACAGGCGCGGTTGGTGAAGGCGCGCGCGGCATGTTCCTGGAAATCGCCTTGGAGCGCAATTTCAAGGCTTTGGTCGAGGCGCAGGCGTCCGGCGGCCGGATTGAGCCACTGCTCGACGCAGCCGACATTGTTGAGAGCATGCGAGGCGATGTCGGGACGGTTCATCCGCGCAGCCAGCGCCGCTGCCTTCTCGCCATAGAACAGCGTGTCCTCCACCCTCTCCGACAGCATCGCCAGATGTGAAAGGTTCGAATAGGCCATGGCGAGTTCCGGACCGGCGGGAGCCGCTTCCAGCATCGCCACCGCCTCGGCGCCGAAGGCGGCCGCCGCATCGCGGTCATCGCCCATTTCGCTCAGCCGGGAGAGCCATCTCAGGCTGTCGCCCTCCTTCAGCCTGTTGCCGTCTGCCTGATGCAACCGGCGCGCCTGTCCCTGCGCTGCAAGCGCATCATCGATCTTGCCGATGAGATGGCACTCGAAGGCATGACTTTCGTAGAGCGCGGCGCGCTCGATCACCGGCAGGCTGTCGGCCTGCTGCAGGGCGATCTCGTAATAGCCGGCGGCATCGCGATGGGCGCCGACGCGCGACGCCTCGCGCGCGGCGATTGGCGCAAGTTCGCGCACCGCCGCCAGATTATGCGCCTCGACCGCATGATGCACCAGGCGGCCTGTGGAGACGTCGCCATTTTCGAGCAGTGCCGCCAGCGCACGCTGGTTGAATTGCCGCCTGTGCGACGTCGTCAGCATCATTTCGATGGCGCGCCGCGCGATGTCGTGCCGGAAGGCGTAGCCGTCGCCCAGGTCGTCAAGCAGGCCGTTGGCGACACACTCGGCCAGCTGGCCGGCGCTGGCGACGCCGCACAGGCCTTGCAAGGCCCAGGCGTCGGCGCGGCGCGGGAACACCGACACCGCGTCGAGCATGGCCCGGGCGCCAACCGACAGCCGCTCGGCCCGCGCCAGCACCGCGTCGCGCACGCTTGCCGGCAGCGCCGTTTCGTTTTCG
The DNA here is from genome assembly GCF_040321145.1 of Mesorhizobium sp. M0514. Taxonomy (NCBI): domain Bacteria; kingdom Pseudomonadati; phylum Pseudomonadota; class Alphaproteobacteria; order Hyphomicrobiales; family Phyllobacteriaceae; genus Mesorhizobium; species Mesorhizobium sp. M0514. The sequence continues at coordinate 58,125 of NZ_JAMYQZ010000035.1, read as the reverse complement.
GCCGACAGCAATTCGGTGACAAAGAAGGCATTGCCTGCGGTCGCCCGGTAGATGGCGTCGCCATCGCGGCCGGCCGCATCGGCGAGCGACAGCACGGCCGCCTCGCTGAGCAGCGGCACGTCGATGCGCGCCACGCTGCCGGCCGGGATTTCGCCCAGGGCGCGGCGCACCCGCATCTGTCCCTCGCTGCGGTCGGTGCGCGCCGTGAGCAACAGCAGGATGTGGATATTGGCGATACGCCGGCCGAGGAAGCGCACGAAATCGAGCGTCGCATCATCGGCCCAGTGCAGGTCTTCGATGATCAGCAGGCACGGCCCCTTGGCTGCAAAAGCGTCGAGCGCATCGGAAAACAGCGGCAGTCTCTGCCCATGCCGGGCGTCGATTGCGCGCGGCAGCGCCCATTGCGCCTCACGGGCCAGATCGTAAAGCGGCCCCAGCGGATCGGGGATCGACAGATCCTCGCAAGCGCTGCGCAACATTGCCGCGCTCTGCCCGACACGGGCCGCGAATGCCTCGACAAGCGCCGTCTTGCCGGCGCCGGCCTCCCCGGCCAGCACGGCGACGCGGCCATGGCCGCCTATTGCATCGCCAAGCAGGCTCTCCAACTGCTGCAGCTGCGTCTGCCGTTCCAGAAGCATCATTATCATCGTCTCATACGATCGGAGTTTTCCCACCATGGCGGGCCGCTCACGATTAGCCCGTGAAGAAAGCGACGCAATGTGACTTTGCACACATTGCCGTGCCTCTTTCCACAAAGAACGACGCCAATATAGGGAATCGTCCCGTCCAATATGGGGAATCGTTCCGATGCGCGGGCCGGGCCGGCGTGGTCAACGTCCAGCAGCGCTCCGATCGAGCGTGAACCAATGGAAAAGGAAGTCTTCCATGCCTCGCTATTTGATTGAACGCACATTTCCGGACGGCCTCAACATTCCGATGACCGACATCGGCGCCACTGCGGTCGGCGGCGTCGTCATGCGCAATGCCGAAAAGGGCGTCACCTGGATCCAGTCCTTCGTCACGCCCGACAAGAAGCACAGCTTCTGCATCTACGACGCGCCGACGCCCGAAGCGATCCGCAGCACGGCTCAGAAAAACTCGCTGCCGGTCGACAAGATCACGGAGGTGCGGGTTCTTGACCCTTACTTTTACCTCTGATCCTGCGTTCGGTCGCCACGATGATGAGCATCAAACTGTCCTTCGCGGCCGTGGCGAACTGCCTGATGGCCTGCCGCTCGGCGGAATCGGGCCTGTCCTGGGAAAGACCGTCCGGCCAACCTCCGTGCTCGGCCGTCTATGGCGGTTCGCGACGAGGCTGCCTGCGTATCTGTCTGAAAGGCGGCCCTTGCCCCCGGAAGGCGACTATCTGAGGCGCGACATCGGGCTATCGGAGCGGGACGTCCCGCAGGAATATTGGCAATATTACTTTTGGGATCGTTGATTTTGCACGGTTTTTAAGGGCTGCGGCCAAAGCCCGGCAACGGAAGCCGCATCGCATGAACCGGGACGGACAAACCAAATCCTAAACCAACGCCGCAGCGTTTCGGGCAGCCTGATCGGCCGCCGTCGCCTCGAGCGTCAACAAACGGACGGAAGACCATGACCATAACTCTTTGGACGACACGCTTCGCGGCTTTCGCCGCCATCTCGATCGCGGCGGGTGCGGCCGCCCAGGCGCACGACGCCAATCCGCTGGCCGAAAAGGTGCGCGCAGCCAACAGCCGCTTCGAAAATGTGGCAGCCGCCACCGCCGAAGGCTATGCCCCCATCCCTTGCGCCAGCGGCATCACCGGCGGCGCCATGGGCATCCACTATGTCAACGGCGCCTATCTCAAGGACGATGCCGTCGATGTCGCCAAGCCCGAAGCGGTGATGTACGAGCCGACGGCCGACGGCAGCCTGAAGCTGATAGCGGTCGAATACATCACCTCGAAAGGCCCGGCCTCGCTCGAAGGCCAGCTGTTCAACTTCAACAGCGCCCCCAATCGCTACGGCCTCGGCCCGTTCTACGAATTGCATGTCTGGGCCTGGAAACAGAACCCGACCGGCGCCTTCGCCGACATGAACCCGAACGTGTCCTGCGACGCCATGAAGGGGATGTAACGCCTCACATGTGACACCTCGGGCACCGGACATCCGGTGCCTGGCCATCCCCCTTGGCGGGGGAGGGGCGAGCGAAACGCCGACCGGCTCCCCAGTCTTCCCCGGCGTTCGCTCGCCCTATTGTTTTGTCTCGGATGTCGCCAAGCCCGAGATGTCCGAGCCGACCGCCAGCGGAACGCGTTTCCATCTTCCTTGTGGCGTTGTGACCGCAACTATGCTATGGTCATGGCCATGGTGCTGATTTGCGCTGACAACCCGCCGCCGAGGCGGGTTTTTCATTTTCCTGGGTGGTTCACTGCTGTTTGCTTAACGACGCCGCCCCGGCCCAAGGCCGGCGCATCCGTTTCTACGCCGCCTTCAACCGCACCATTTCGGCCTCGAACTCGAACTTCAGCGGCGCGGCTTCTTCCTCCGGCAGCCAAAGCACCATGTGGGCACGATCTTGCGGTAGAGCCGGACACTGTCCTGATCCCAAGGCAGTGTTTCCGCGCTTCGCGCCTCGGCGATAAGCCTGTGCAATCGCGCGTACCCGGTCCGGATCGCCAGGATAGTAAACGGTCAGCGCGTCTTCATCGAACAGCTCGGACTGTTCTTCGGCGCCAAAAAGGTCGAGTTGATTTCTTGCCATGTCCACGGGTGTAACGGGTCGATTCTGGGCCGAACTCTGCCTCATCCCGTTTTCATGAAGCGACCACCCGTAACCGGCGTATCCCCTGTTCCTGACGCAGCCTGTCAGTTGACAGCTTCCGCGCCGGCTGCCAGCCGGGCTTTGTTATTGCCCATCTCCCCACCTGGGGGGAGATGGTCGGTAGGCCAGAGGAGGGCACTGTCCGGCCCAGCGTATCAATATTTCCTAAGCTGCCTTGAGCCGTTCCCATTCCTGGTCAAACTGGAAGCAGTACTGCGCTGCCTCCTCGTCAGACAGCAGCCCGGCCATCTGTGGAAAGATTGTCCGGTAGAGGCTCTGCTTGGACCAATCCCAAGGCATCGACTTTGCCGCCCTCGCTTCGGCAAGAATGCGCTCTAGTCGCCGCCGCACTTTATCCGGATCGGGCTGCCACACGGGCTGCGTGAGTTCGGTCCCGAACAGGTCGCCCTGCGAGTCGATATTACCGAATAGGTCAGGTTCGCTTTGCTTTGTCATGGCGCCTCGAATCACCCCGATCATGACAAAGCTTGGTGGGCGATGCGAGTGGCGTCGCCAGCTTATCCCCGGTTGGGAAAAGCCTGTGCATAAGCAGTATCAATGCGCGCTATCTGCTCATTCGTGAAGGCCAACGCGTCGGCGATACGCCCGACTTGGTTGATTTCGTCGAGTGATAGCATTCGCTCTTTGCGCGATTTCAGATATTTGTCGATCACTTGATAGCCGCCAATATGGAAATTCCACACCGCCTCCGGCACAGGCGCAAAACTCTGTGTTTTATTAATTGAAATGCGCTCATCTTCCGCCGACCAACGCACATGCTCAACCTCGTTAGCCCCTTTGCCGTGATAGTTTGCTAGGCTCCGCCGAGGCAGATCATGAAGCAGATGTGCCTGCACCAAGGCCCACCCAAGCAGAGACAGCACCTCGAAATCTTTTGCCTTCTCGGCAAAAGGAATGCGTGGGAAATCAATGCGAAGAAACGCCGCATAATGCGACCGGTAAGCTGGCGCGTGCAGAACCGCATAGATGTAGCCGAGAATTTCTTCCGGCGAATAGTGGTGGTCGTACCCCCTGTCGAGGAAAGCGCGGAAATCGGGGGAGAGGTTCTCTGACTTGGTTCCAGTTACATCATACAGCCATAGCGGAAACGCGTAGTTCGCCTCGCTTGAGGCATCCGAGACGGTGCAATCATTCGCGGGCGTTTCGACGACGAGCGAGTGTCGCCAGCTGCCGGTTCCAATTTGACGAGAAACCAGCAATTGAAGATTTTGCTGCCAAGCCACATGGTCGAGCAGTTCCCTTCGGGGATAGTCCATGAACTCTGGACCAAAATAACATGGTCGGTCATCAAAGGGTCGAAAGGCGCAATCGATGATGGGACGTTCCGGATTTTCCGCTTTCTGTAATGATTCGCGTGCGTTTTTGAGCTGCCAGTCCCGGTTGTCTTTGAGGAAATACAGATCCCTGAGAACCTGATCTGATTTGCTTCTGTCGCACATATCTCGGACGCGAGACAGCATCTCTTGGCGATCAAACGCCACGGCGAAATGGTCCCTATGAGTTTGAAATCCTAGCACATTCCAGAGAAGATTTGCCTTTTATCGGATGCAGCGCTCAGGCTATCCGCGATCTGCCACCATTGCCCGTATTCTTCCCATCCAGTCCAGTCGACCGCTGAGAGCATGAAGTAGGAAGAGAACGGTTTAGGTCGCGACCATTCGATCGTGGAGATCTCTGCCTCGGCACACTCCTGATATTTGGACAGCCGGCTTCCCCAGATGTCCGTATGCCATACCCCTTGCTCAGCATCCTTCTTTTTAACTAACAGCGCGATCGCCACGCCTTCTGAATATCAAAGACGTTTTCATTCTCTTTGCCCTCTGGCACCAGCTCCTTGGGCTTAGTACTGCCGTGGAGATCGACCAAATATATCTGGTCGAAGCTGCGCAACAGACTTTGGCGCATACCGCGAAATGTCGGATTGTCCAACCATGAGTTATTGGTGATAATTCCGACGACCCCTTCTTCGACCTCGTCCATTTTCAACTGAGCAAACCGAATGAATTTGACATAGTCGTCATTCAGCCATTTCGGATTCTTTTCCCCCAGCGGCTTTTTCACATCACTAAAGACCGGATTTCCGTCCGCGTCCGTCTCCGTTTGCACACGACCGAAGGTGTATTTATAGCCGTCAATAGCAGTTGTGATCCACTTTCCCTTATTCTTTGAATGGCCTGCATAAGGCGGGTTGCCAAGGATCACGAGGATCGGCTTCTCCTTAACGGTCTGCGCTTCCCTCACCTCGTTCGACAGCTCCGGTAAGAAGGCGCTTTTTTGCGGCTCAACAGGCTCCAACGTGTTGGTTAAGAACACCTGTAGCCGTTCATTTTCTGTCAGCGGATGGCCTTTGTCCTTGAGATACTGCGAAAGCTTCAAATGGGCGATCGTATAGGGCGCGATTAGGTACTCAAATCCGTAGAGATTCTTGAGCATGTGCTCGCGCACCACAGCATCCGCCTTGCCTGTCTCCGGCCCGCCTATGTTGTCGAAGATGCGTTGCATCACTTCGAGCAGGAAAGTGCCCGTTCCTGCCGCAAAATCTAACACCGTCACCTTCTTGTGGTCGGCAAGTCCGTCGGCGATTTGAAACTGATTTTTTAGGATGTCGTCTACAGCCCGCACAATGAAGTTAACCACCGGTGGTGGCGTATAGTAAACGCCACGTGCCTTGCGTGTCTCCTTGTCATAGGCTCTCAGAAAGTCTTCATAGATGAACGGATCGCGCTCGAAGAGCCGGTGCTCTTCTTCGTCCCCGGCACGGATCTTGCGACTGATCGCCTTGCGCTGGCGGAACGACAGGTCTTCGCGAATGTTAGCTATGGCGAGGCCGTTGACGATCGATAGAATCTCGTCGACCACCCATTTCGCCTCATCATATTCGGTCTCCTGCATCTCCTCCAAGAATCGGACTAATTCGCGGATCAGTCGAAAAGATCCGGGAATGAAGCGGCGCACGTTGTCGAGCCGGATGATTTCGTCGTCGCTCGCGTTCAACTTTGCGAGAAGGAGACCGTAAGCAAGCATCTGCGCGAACGCGTCGGCGAACTCGGTAACTGTTAGCTCATGGAAGACCTGCTCGCGAAAAACGTCGTAGAGTCCATGTAGTCTCCCTTCTTTGTGCACTTTTGTCTGTCGAACCAGTTCCTCTGTCAGGTAGTCGCGAAGCAGCTTCGATCGGGTCGCTAGAGCGACCGCCAGTTGCTGTGCCCTTTGCAAACCCTGCGGGGGAGAGGAGAAGAATGCCGCGAGCAGCTTTGACACCGCTTCGGCCTTGTCCGGGTTAACTTGGATCGTGCGGCTTTCGATGTCGTTAGGAAAGGCCAGCGACTGGCGGTCTAGTATCTTGCCGGCACCGTCAATGCGGATGAAATGGAAATAGTCGGTGACGACGATATTGTCCGATAGCTTGCGATACTTGACGATTTGGTCGGACTTCAAAATCTTGTCCAGGTTTGCGCCAATCTCTTTCACCTCGACATATCCAAGGATCATGCCTTGCCGCTTCACTTTGAAATCTGGTGCGCCCTTGTCGGCGTCTCGTTTCGGCTCGTGTTGCACTTCAATGCCGGGCGCCATCGCGTCCACAGCGAATGTATTAAGAAAGTTTCAAGCGCGGCTCGCCCGGTATGTTCCGTTCCGCCATCGCGGTAGTTGGCCGCCAGCGCCTTTAAATACCTATCGAAACGAATGTCCATGCGCTCCCCCTATTCTAGCAATGAACCCGTAACTGATGTTCTAAGCAAGCGTCGACAAGAAATCGTTGGCCTTTCGTCCGCTCCGGCGGACCGCCTCTCCGCCCACCCTTTCTTAATGTGTCTCCGCTACATCGAAACCTTGAAAAGAGGCGGAAAACGGAGAGACATCGGGGTGCGCTTTTCCGCGGCGACGACGGCCGGGCGGTTCTTGCCGCAGCGCTTGGCGCTGCGCATGAGGCCGTTGCTTGGCCGCATCGATGCGGTGCTGTTCACCGCCGACGAACGCGGCGAAGCCGGCCGCATGTCGCTGATCGCCTTTGCCATCCGCATCGTCAGCGCCGTCATCGCCTTCATCAGCCAGGTGCTGATGGCGCGCTGGATGGGCTCGTTCGAATACGGCATCTTCGTCCTCGTCTGGGTGACGATGGTCATCGTCGGCAACCTCGCCTGCCTCGGCTTCCACACCTCGGTCATCCGCTTCATCCCCGAATATCGCGAACGCAACATGCTGGCCGAGCTGCGCGGCATCGTGGTCGCCAGCCGCCTGTTCGTGCTGATTGCCTCGACGGCGATCGCCGGGCTTGGCGCACTGGGCGTCTGGCTGTGCGCGAACTGGATCGAGAGCTACTATGTGATGCCCTTCATCCTCGGCCTGTTCTGCCTGCCGATGATCGCCATGGGCGATCTGCTGCAAGGCCAGTCACGCGCCAATTCCTGGGCGTTGTTTGCGTTGTCGCCGACATATCTGGTGCGGCCGGTGCTGATCCTGGCGCTGATGGCGCTGATGCTGGCAATGGGCTATGCGCCCGACGCCAGGACAGCGATCTTCGCCTCGATCGCCGCCACCTACGCCACCACGCTCGGCCAGCTCATCGGCGTGACCACGCGCATGGGCAGGAATATCCCGGCCGGGCCGATGAAGGTGCATTTCGCCGAGTGGTTCATCGTCTCGCTGCCGATCTTCCTGGTCGAGAGCTTCTTCTTCCTGCTCACCAACGCCGACGTGCTGATGGTCGGCGCCTATCTCCAGCCCAATGACGTCGCCGTCTATTTCGCCACCGTCAAGACGCTGGCGCTGGTGCATTTCGTCTATTTCTCCGTCAAGGCCGGCGTTGCCCAGCGCTATGCGCAGTTCACCCATGGCGAGCCGGAAAAGCTCGCCGCCTTCGCCCGCGAGACCGTGTCGTGGACGTTCTGGCCGTCGCTGCTGATGGCGCTGCTGGTGCTGGCGCTCGGCGAACCGATGCTGGTGCTGTTCGGCCCCGAATTCACCGCCGGCTATCCGCTGCTGTTCCTGCTGGTGTTCGGCGTCGTGGCGCGCGCCGCCGTCGGCCCGTGCGAAAGCCTGTTGACGATGAGCGGCAACCAGAACATCTGCGCCGCCGTCTATGCCATGACGCTGGCCTTCAACATCGGCCTCAACGTGGTGCTGATCCCGCTCTTTGGCCTGTGGGGGGCGGCGATCGCCACCAGCCTCGCCATGGTCTTCGAGGCCAGCGCCCTGTCCTTCACCGTCTGGCGCAAGCTCGGCATCGTCATGCTGATCTTCGTGCCCGCTGCCGAGGGAGCCGCCTGATGGCCGCCATCCCGCTGATCGAGGAAACCAGCGGCGGTCCGGCCGGCGCCATGGTGTCCGGCCTTGCCGGCCTGGCGCGCGACGCCGATCCGGCGCATCTCGAGATCCTCGCCAACAACCGGCCGCTGCGCAAGCTGGCGATCTATCCGGCTTCGGCCGGCTTCGAACTGGTCGAGGAACTCGACTATCTGTGCACCCGCACGATCGAGCCCAACGTCTTCTTCAACCCGCGCTTTCTGGCGCCGGCCATGCCCCGGCTGGAAGATCGCGAGGTCAAGCTGGCGGTGATCCGCGACGGCGACGAATACCGCAACCGGCTGCGCCTGCTGGTGCCGTTCTCGGTCGAAAGGCCGGCCGTGCCGCTCGGCGTTCCGGTGATGCGCACCTGGTCGAGCCCGTTCGGCCCGATCGGCACACCGCTGGTCGACCACGACGACCCGATCGGCGTCGTCGAGGATTTCTTCGGCATGCTGTCGCGGCCGCATCTCAAGCTGCCGAAGGTCTTCGTGCTGCCCGACATGCCCCTCGACGGCCCATTGGCCAGCGTGCTGGCCACCGTTGCCGAGACGCGCGGCCTGACAATGGTCACCACCGGCAAGGCGGACCGGCCGGTGCTCGAAAGCACCCTCGACGGCGAGGCCTATTTGAAAGCATCGCTGCGCGCGCACCACTACCGCGAATTCCGCCGCCTGAAACGGCGCCTGGGGGATCTCGGCAGGCTGGAGCATGTCGTGGCGCGGGGACCGGACGAAATCCGCCACGCCATCGAAAGTTTCCTGACGCTGGAGGCGGCCGGCTGGAAGGGCCGCGAGCGCACCGCCATGGCCATCGACCGCTACCGCGCCGCCTTTGCCCGCGAAGCCGTGCACCGGCTGGCCGAGCACGACATGTGCCGCATCCATTCGCTGACGCTGGACGGCCGCACAATCGCCTGCCTGGTCGTCTTCGTCGAGGCCGGCGTCGCCTACACCTGGAAGACCGCCTATGACGAGACGCTGGCGACCTATTCGCCGGGCACGCTGCTGATGATCGAGGTGACCAGGCAGCATCTCGACGACCCCAACATCATGATGACCGATTCCTGCGCCGTGCCCGACCACCCGGTGATGAGCCGGCTGTGGAGCGAGCGCAAGCCGATGGGCTCGCTGGTGATCGGGCTGACGCCGGATGCCGACCGCCTCGCCCGCCAGGCCGCCTCGCAGCTGCATCTCTACCGCGAGACCCGCAACATGGCCCGCCTGCTGCGCAACCGCGTGAAGAGTTTGCTGGGACGGCGATAGCCACTGGATCAACGGCAAGACACCAGCTATGGGTCGGCGCGGCAATTTCGGCCGGCCTTCACGACAAGCCATCCTGATGATCAGAACCTTTTTGCGTCACGCCGGTCCCCGTGCGGCCTTTTCGCTGCTTGCACTGCTGCCTGTCCGCGCCTGGGCCGATAGCTGTCCCGAGGATTGCAGCGAGCCCGCGCCGTCCATCAACATCTACAGCCACACCGCCGCCAGCTATCTCAGCCCGGCCACGCTGGGTGCACTGCCGCGCGTCTATGTGCCGAACCGCTCCTCCAACAGCGTCACGGTGATCGACACCATGACACTCAAGGAAGTCGACAGGTTCCCGGTCGGCAGCAAACCGCAGCACGTCGTGCCGTCCTGGGACCTGAAGACGCTCTGGGTCGCCAACAATGGCACCGGCAAGAACGGCAGCCTGACGCCGATCGACCCGATGACCGGCAAGCCCGGCCCGCAGATCGCCGTGGACGATCCCTACAATTTGTATTTCATGCCGGGCGCGGCCATCGTCGTCGACGAAGCCCTGGAGCGGCTCGATTTCCGCGATCCTCACACCATGGCGCTGAAGTCGAGCCTGCCGACGCCCACTTGCCCCGGCATCAACCACGCCGAATTCTCGGCCGACGGCGCCTACGCGATTTTCACCTGCGAATACGGCAATGGCGGGTTGGCCAAGATCGACCTGAAGAACCAGAAGGTGCTTGGCCATCTCGACTTTTCGAAAATGGGCATGCCGCAGGACATCCGCCTCTCGCCCGACGGCAAGGTTTTTTACGTCGCCGACATGATGAATGACGGCGTGTTCCTCGTCGATGGCGACAGTTTCAAGGAAATCGGCTTCATCCCGACCGGCATCGGCGCCCATGGCTTCGTCGTCAGCCGCGACGGCAAGCGGCTCTATGTCTCGAACCGGGGCTCGCACAAGATGGAGCAGGGCCAGGCAAAGGGACCGGGCAGCGTGACGGTGATCGACTTCGCTACCCGCGCGGTCGTCACGCAATGGCCGATCCCCGGCGGCGGCAGCCCCGACATGGGCAATGTCAGCGCCGACGGCAAACAACTATGGCTGTCCGGCCGCTTCGACAGTGCCGCCTACATGATCGACACGACATCGGGCGCCGTGACCAAGTTTCGGGTTGGCTCAGAACCCCACGGCCTGACGGTCTGGCCGCAGCCGGGACGCTATTCGCAGGGCCATACGGGGAATATGCGCTAAGTCCGCGTTCGAGGCGCGCTCGAACGCAAGAGGTCGCAAAGGGCGACCGCTCGTCGGCCCGGAACGAGCAGGGGCTTTCCTTGGACACCGCGAAGCTGTAGCTCCACACACTGGTTTCGGATACCGCCAGAAGATGAACCTTCGCCGCATCGTCCTCATCGTCGCGCTTCTCAATCTTGCCTATTTCGGGATCGAGTTCGCTGTGGCGCTCGCCATTGGATCAGTGTCCCTGTTCGCCGACAGCATCGACTTTCTTGAAGATGCTTCCGTGAACCTCCTTATCCTGCTCGCACTTGGGTGGTCTGTGCGCTCCCGTGCGCGGGTGGGGATGGCATTGGCGCTCATCCTTCTCATGCCGGGTCTGGCAACGCTCTGGACGGCTTGGGAGAAGTTCAACGTGCCGGTGCCGCCGCAGCCCATCGCCTTGACCTTGGCGGGACTTGGCGCTCTCGCCGTCAACCTGTCCTGTGCCTACATGCTGGCCGCGCACCGGCATCGTGGCGGCAGCCTCACAAAGGCGGCCTTCCTGTCGGCCCGCAACGACGCCTTGGCCAACATCGCCATTATTGCCGCAGGGTTGGTCACGGCCTTGCTCTGGCATTCCGCGTGGCCCGATTTGGCGGTGGGATTGGGGATCGCGGTCATGAACGCCGACGCGGCCCGCGAAGTGTGGGAAGCTGCCCGTGAAGAACACCGTGCGGCGGCCTGAGAGCACGTAGAGCGGGGCTACCGGCCGCCGCTGATTGGCGCTATCGCTGTCATTCGCAGCAGCCGCCGCTGGGTCTTTGTCGAGGCACTGTTCGAACCCGGAGGGTTCGCAAGGGCGACCGCCCGTCGGCCGGTCAGGCCGCCCCATCGGAGCCCGTGAGCGAAGCGAACTGGCGTGAGATAAAAAATGGTGCCCCTAGCCGGAATCGAACCAGCACTCCTTGCGGAACTCGATTTTGAGTCGAGCGCGTCTACCAATTCCGCCATAGGGGCTCAGGCCCAAAGGCCTGGATGGGCGCGGACTATACGGTTGGAGGCGTGTTCGTCAACTGGCCAAATGCGCCGCCGTGCCCTGCTTGCGGCAAAAGCCCGCCTTTCTGTTTCGTGAAGCTCCTGCCATTGTGCGGCGCGGAAAATCTTTCTAGACAGACGCGCATCAAAGCGCGTTGCGTCTGGGCAACCTGCATCCAGGAGAGCCGATGCTTCGCGGACTTTACGACTGGACCTTGTCGCTGGCGGCCCGCAAATCCGCCGAATGGTGGCTGGCTTTCATCGCTTTCGTCGAAAGCTCGGTGTTTTTCATACCGGCCGACGTCTTGTACCTGCCCATGGCTTTGGCGCGGCCCGAACGCGCCTATCGCTACGCGCTGATCGCTACTGTCGCGTCGGTGCTGGGCGGCATTGCCGGCTGGCTGATCGGTTACTATGCCTACGACACGATAGCACGGCCGATGCTGGAGCACTTTGGCGGCCTTGACGCGTTCGAGAGGTGGCAGTCGGCCGGCACCGGGCTGATGCTGGTGCTGCTTGTCACATCGGGTGCCGCCCACCTGCCGCCGATCAAGGTGGTCACCATTCTGGCAGGCGCCCTCCACGTCAATCTTGTCGTCTTCATCGTCTCCGCCATCCTGGCGCGTGGCGCTCGTTTCCTGCTTCTGGCCTGGCTGCTGCGCCGCTATGGCGAGGAGATCAAGGAATTCATCGAGAAGCGTTTGGGATTGATCGTCGGCGCCCCCGCCGCCCTGATTTTGCTCTATATCGTCGTCAAATACGCCTTCTGACCGCCCAAGGCGGGCGGTGGGTCAGGACTATGCCGGCGGACGGCGAATTCAACGGACGAAACATGACAGCCACGATGACAGCCGATACCGGACGCCAGCGGACGCGCACCGCTTTGTTTCTCGCCGTGGCCATGGCCGCCACGGTCGGCTCCGCGCTCGCCTTCCAGCACATAGGCGGCTACATCCCCTGCCATCTCTGCCTGGAACAGCGCACGCCCTATTATATCGGCGCCCCGCTGATGCTCTTGGCAGTGATCGCCTCCATGCTCAGCGCACCGGCATGGCTGACGCGGGGGCTGCTTGCCGTCGGCGGCCTGCTGATGCTCTACGGGCTCTATCTCGGCGTCTATCATTCGGGCGTCGAATGGGCCTGGTGGCAGGGTCCGGCCGATTGCACGGCCGGCGCCGGCCCGGTCGATACCGGCGGCAAAGGCGTGCTCGACGCGCTCGACAAATTCGTGCCGCCATCCTGCGACAAGGCAGCCCTTCGTATCCTCGGCCTGTCGCTGGCCGGCTGGAACGCCATCGCCAGCTTCATCCTCGCCGCCGTCGCCTTCCGCGGCGCGCTGGCGCGCGAATAATCAAGTGCGAGGTCGCGCCATGCGGCCAGTCTCTTAAGTTGGCACCGCCCCTCATTGCCCTGCCGGGCATTTCTCCCCGTATAGTGACGGGGAGAAAGACGCAGTCATCAATGGTTTCGCCAATCCCGAACGCTGAAAGAAGGGCGCCAAATTTGCAGCCAATTCCCTTCTCCCCGTCACTATACGGGGAGAAGGTGGCGGCAGCCGGATGAGGGGCAGCACCTGACATCGGCGATTGCCCTGGCAAGGCCGATCGGGCCAATCCCTACGGCTCCAACTCCACATCCCAGTAGAGATAATCCATCCAGCTTTCATGCAGATGGTTGGGCGGGAACAGCCGGCCATTGTTGTGCAGGTCGTGCACGGTCGGCTGGTAGGGCTTCTGCAGCGGCCACATCTTGGCGTGCGCCGGCATCATGCCGCCCTTCCTCAGATTGCAGGGTGAACAGGCGGCCACGACATTCTCCCACGTCGTCGCCCCGCCGCGATGGCGCGGGATGACGTGGTCGAAGGTCAGATCCTCGGGCGTGCCGCAATATTGGCACTGGAAGCGGTCGCGCAGGAACACGTTGAAGCGGGTGAATGCCGGGTGCCTCGACGGCTTCACATAGGCCTTCAGGCTGACGACGCTGGGCAGCTTCATCGAAAAGGTCGGCGAAGACACCGCATGCTCGTATTCGGCGACGATGTTGACCCGGTCGAGGAACACCGCCTTGATGGCGTCCTGCCAGGACCAGAGCGACAAGGGGTAATAGCTGAGCGGACGGTAATCCGCATTCAGCACCAGCGCAGGAAGCCCATCCGGAGATACGGCAACCGTCACCTTGTTGACCTCCTCGTTCTAGAACCGATCGGCGCGGATACTGTAAGCCCGACATGACAGGGATGTGAAGCGGATTGTCACTCGTCAAAAGCGGCAAAAATGCAGGATTTTAACGCTTTTTTGCCGATTCAGGCCGGGGGTGCTGCGTCCCTGCCCCTGGTTTCGCGATAATAGGACCAGAAAAGCCGCGATGCGACACCTCGCCACGGGCTCCATGATTCGGCCAGAGCGATCAGTGTTTTCTCCGGCGGACGCGGCTCTATGCCGAGCGCGTGGCCAACCGCGCTCTGCAGCGCGACGTCGCGCGCGGGGAAAATATCGGGGTGGCCGGCGGCAAACAGGAGATAGACTTCCGCCGTCCACGGGCCGATGCCCGGCACCGCGATCATAGCCGCGATCGCCTCTTCGGCGTCGAGCGAACAGAGGTGATGCAGGTCGAGCCCGTCAACCACGGCCTGCGCAACCGCGATCAGACCGCGCTGCTTCGGCCGCGACAGCCCGGCCTCGCGAAACATGTCCTCGCCGGCGGCAAGGATCGCCTGCGGCGTCAGCGGAGCGACCAGTTTCACCAGCCGGCCGAAAATTGCATCGGCGCTCGCACGGGATACTTGTTGCGAAACGATAATGGAGGCCAGGCTTCGAAAGCCGGGCTCCGACAGCCGCAGCGGCACCTCTCCGGCCATGCCGCGCACCTTTTCCAGGCGCGGATCGATTGCGCAAAGCGCATCCAGCCCGCGCGCAATATCGTCCAGTGTCGCGATGCGTTGCATGTTTTCTTGTTCCTGAACCGGCCGCACGGTAGCAATTGGCAAAACCGCTGCACAACCCGATTGCCGCTTGTGAGATGACGCTCCTGACATTCCGCTTCGCGCCGAGCCCGAATGGCGAACTGCATCTCGGCCATGCCTATTCGGCACTGCTCAACCAGCAACTGGCGCGTGCGGCCGGCGGCCGCCTGCTGCTGCGCATCGAGGACATCGACACGATCCGCTGCACGCCTGAATTCGAGGCCGGCATCTTTCGCGACCTCGAATGGTTAGGTCTCGAATGGGAACAGCCGGTGCGGCGCCAGGCCGAGCATTTCACCGACTACCAGGCCGTGCTCGACCGGCTGGTCCGCGAAGAACTCGTCTACCCTGCCTTCATGAGCCGTGGCGAGATCAGGGCCTTCATCGCCGACAGCGAAAAGCGCGGCCGCGACTGGCCGCGCGACCCGGACGGCGTGCCGCTTTATCCCGGCGCCGACAAGGCGCTGCCGATCAGCGAACGCAACCGCCGCATCGCCGAAAATGCGCCCTTCGCCTGGCGCCTCGACGTTAAGGCGGCGCTGGCGCGCGTCGGCACGGATTTGTCCTGGCGCGAATTCACCAACGAGACGCTTTCGGCGACGCAGCGCGTCGAGGCGCGTCCGCAGGACTGGGGCGACGTCATTCTGGCGCGCCGCGACATACCGACCAGCTATCACCTGGCCGTCGTCGTCGACGACGCCCTGCAAGGTGTGAGCCATGTCGTGCGTGGCCGCGACCTCTATTCCGCGACCGGCATCCAGCGCCTGCTGCAGGAATTGCTCGGCCTCGGCCAGCCGCAGTATTTCCACCACCGTCTCATACTCGGACCGGATGGGCGCAAACTGTCGAAGAGTTTTGCTGATACCGGCCTTGCCGCGCTGAGGCAGGCAGGCATGTCGCCGGACGATGTCAGGCGGCTGGTCGGGCTATGACTAAAGCCGGGCCAGCCCCGCCTTGAGCAGCGCCAACGCGCCGATAAACGCGAAGGCGCCGCCCAGTCCCCAGGCAACCGCGAGCTTCAGATCTCTCAGGACGATGCCATGTTCGTTCGCGGCCATGACCGCGGCGAAAAAGCCGAGCGTGAACAGCAATGTGTTGCCGGTCGACCCAAAACCGTCCTCCTGCATGATGGCGTCGAGCGCTGAACCGAAGAAGAAGCCGAACACGGCCACACTGGCCACCGTCATCAACAGCCAGCTTGTATCGAGATGCAACAGCATGCGCGCTCCCTGTCGAAGCCAAAACGCCATGTCGCCGGATCGATCGACAGAAGTCGATTGCCCTGACGCCGCCCTTTGGATTCGGCCACCTCCTACATCAGGATGAGCTTATGTACCAATTGTTTCGCTTTGCTTGCCGGATTGAACCGCATTAGAGCAATTGCCGTATTTGTCTCTTCACCCAATCGAACCTCTCCACCGGAAACGGCTTCCCCGAAAATGCACAGTCTCAAGCGGTTCATCCCCGCCTCGTTTGTCGTCCTGTGGGCGACAGGTTTCATCGGCGCGCGCTACGCCATGCCCTGGGCGGAGCCCTTCACCTTTCTGGCGGCCCGCTTTGTCATCGCCGCCTTGCTGCTCGCCGGCCTGATGCTCGTGCTTGGCTCGAAGCGAGCCACA
Organism: Mesorhizobium sp. M0514; assembly: GCF_040321145.1. Lineage (NCBI taxonomy): Bacteria > Pseudomonadati > Pseudomonadota > Alphaproteobacteria > Hyphomicrobiales > Phyllobacteriaceae > Mesorhizobium > Mesorhizobium sp. M0514. The sequence goes on along the minus strand of NZ_JAMYQZ010000035.1, from coordinate 41,954 downwards.
AGGGCAGAAGCGCTTCACGCCACGGTCGCCGGCATCCTCATGCATGGCATCTATCTCGGCGCGGTGTTCTGGGCGATCCACAGGGGCATGCCCGCCGGGCTTTCGGCGCTGATCGTCGGCCTGCAGCCACTGATCACCGCCGTGCTTGCCGGCCGATTCCTCGGCGAGGCCATCCTGCCGCGCCACTGGGCCGGCCTTGCCGTCGGCCTTGTGGGAGTGATCATCGTGCTGTGGCCGAAGCTCGGCGCTCTCGGCGGCGGCGTTACGCCCGAAACCCTGACGGCGTCGCTGGTCTCGGTGCTGGGCATGAGCGCCGGGACCATCTGGCAGAAGCGCTATGCCTCGGGTGGCGACCTGGTGGCGGCGACGATGTGGCAATATATCGGCGGCGGCTCGCTGATGATCCTGGCCTCGCTGGCCCTTGAGACCCACACGGTGATCATCAACGGCGAACTGATCTTCGCCATGGCCTGGCTGGTCCTGGTGCTGTCGATCGGCGCCATCTTCTTGCTGATGGTGATGATCCGCGACGGCGAGATGTCGAAGGTCGCGTCGCTGTTCTACCTGGTGCCGGCCGTCACCGCTGTCATCGCCTGGGCGCTGTTCGGCGAACAGCTCAGCCTCGTGCAGATCGTCGGCATGGCAATCGCGACGCTCGGCGTCGGGCTGGCCACGGCTCGGCCAGCCAAAGCCTAGCTGCCGACACGTGCGCGCGCTTCGAGAAAGCGGCTGATCGCCGCGTTGAGTTCGCCGCCGAGGATGAAGATCGCCGACAGCATATAGAGGAAAACCACGGCGATCATGATCGAGGCGAGGCCGGCATAGGTCGTCACATAGGACGAGAAATGGTCGAGGTAGGTCGCGAACATCGTCGAGCCGACAAGCCACGCAGCCAGAGTGAAGATGATGCCAGGCACCAGCGAGACAAAGCGGCGCTTGCCCGCCGGCAGCCAGTAGTGGACGGCAAACAAGCCACCGATAATGACAGTTGAGGCGATGACGTAACGCCACAGCGTGATTGTGCCCGTATAGGGTTTGATCCACTCGAAATGAGCTTCCGCCAGCCGCGCCAGCAAAGGCGCAAAGACCAGGAGCACGCTGATCGCCAGGAAACCGGCCGTCGCGATCAGCACGAAGAAAATGCTCTGCACCCGGCGGTAGATGATGCCGCGCGTTTCGGCGACGCGGTAGGCGCGGTTGAGCGAGGTGCGCAGCGCCTCGATGCCGTTGGAGGCGAAATAGGCCGCCAGAAGCACGCCGTAGGTCAAAAGATCGGTGCGCCGCACGGTCAGCACGTTGAGCACCTCGCGCGCGATAGGCTTGGCGATCTGTTCGGGCCAGGTGTCGAAGACCAGGTGCACGGCAGTATCGGCGAACGCCTGCGCACCGAGGAAGCTCGCCAGCGTGGTGGCGAAGATCAGGAACGGGAACAGCGCCATGAGCGAAGTGATCGCCAGATGGCTGGCCATGGCCCAGCCGTCATCGGTGTTGAAATGGCCAAGCGCGTCATAGAGCACGCGGCGCAGCACGACGACATTCCGCATCAAGAGCCGCGTTCCCTTCGATTGTCTCGACGCCGCGAATATGGGAAGGGATTGTGGCAAATGGCAACCCTTGCTCAAACCACGATGCCGCCTGCCAAAGAGTTGCGCACCATCATCGTCACCGGCGCCTCGTCCGGGATAGGCGCCCACTGCGCCCGTGCACTGAAGGCGGATGGCTGGCGCGTGTTTGCAACGGCGCGCAAGCCGGATGACATAGCCGCACTTGAAGCCGACGGCATCGAGGCCTTTTATCTCGACTACCGTGAGCCGGATTCCATCGCAGCACTTGCGGCATCGGTGCTGGAGCGGACAGGCGGACGCCTCGACGCCCTGTTCAACAACGGCGCCCATGCACAGCCCGGCGCCGTGGAAGACCTGCCGGTTGCGGCATTGCGCGAGCAGTTCGAGGCCAATTTCTTCGGCTGGCACGACCTCACCCGACGCATCGTACCGGTAATGCGTCGCCAGGGACATGGCCGCCTCGTTCATTGTTCCTCGATCCTTGGGCTAGCGCCGGTGCCTTTTCGCGGCGCCTACTCAGCCTCCAAGCACGCGCTCGAAGGCCTGATGCTGTGCATGCAGCAGGAACTCAGGGGCAGCGGCATCCATGTCTCGCTGATCGAACCGGGGCCGGTGACCTCGAAAATCGCCAGCAACGGGCTGTTCTGGTTCCTGAAGAACATCGACCACGAGAATTCCGTCCACCACCTCGCCTATGCCACGCAGCTGGCGCGGCTTCGGGCCGGCGGCAGCTCATCGCGGCTGAAAAAGGGGCCGGAGGTGGTCTATGCGGCCTTGCGCCATGCACTTCTGTCGCGGCGCCCGCGCCCGCACTATGTGGTAACAGTGCCGGCCAGGATTGGCGTGATGCTCAAGCGCATCCTGCCGGCATCGATGCTCTACCGCGTTCTGGCCAGATGCGCCTGACCGCAACAGAACTGGGAACAGATCATGGCAACCGTCATCAAAGTCCTCCTCGTCCTCGTCATGGTCGCCGTGGTGATCGTGCTTGTCCGCGGCCTCATCAACATGATGCGCGGCGGCTCCGGTGTGAGCTCGAACAAGCTGATGCAGGCGCGTGTGCTGTTGCAGGCGCTGGCGTTGGCACTGATCCTGCTGGTGGTGTACTTCACCCGCAAGTGACGGCCGTTCGGGAGGCGACGTGGTCAAGCTCAACAAGATCTACACCCGCACCGGCGATGACGGCACCACTGGCCTCGGCACCGGTGAACGCAGGCTGAAATCCGACCTGCGCGTCGATGCGTACGGCACCGTCGATGAAGCCAATGCCTGCATCGGCATCGCCCGCCTGCACACAGCGGCAAGTTATCCCGCCATCGACGCCATGCTGTCCCGCATCCAGAACGATTTGTTCGACCTCGGCGCCGATCTCGCCGTGCCCGACGACGGCAAGCCGCTTGGCTACGAGCCGCTGCGCATCATCGCCTCGCAGACCGACCGCGTCGAAAAGGATATCGACCATCTCAACAAGGATCTGCAGCCGCTCAAATCCTTCGTGCTCAATGGCGGCACGCCGGCGGCGGCAGCACTTCATCTTGCCCGCACCGTGGCGCGACGTGCCGAGCGGATCATGGTGGCGCTGGCGCAGGACCCGGCCGAACATGTCAATCGCGAGGGGCTGAAATACATAAACCGCGTCTCGGACTTTCTGTTCGTCGCCGCTCGTGCGGTCAATGACAACGGAAATGCCGACGTGTTATGGGTGCCCGGCAAGAACCGCTGAATTTTCGAAGGCGGGAAAGGGCTTGGGGCATGTTCATCCCGCTTTACGACTCCAACAGGTTGCGCCACATCCGGCTGCAATATGTGACGATCGGCCTGATCGCGGCCAACGTGTTGGTCTTTCTCATCACCACGATCGGCGGCGAAAATTTCAACAACGCAGCCGTGCTCGGCTTCGGCTTCATTCCTTCGGTTGTCCACGACACGGCAGAACTCTCGCCCCAATTCGTCGTCATTCCGGAGAGCCTGAGTTACCTCACCTATGCCTTCCTGCATGCCGATATCTTTCATCTCGGCGGCAATATGCTGTTCCTGTGGGTGTTCGGCGATAATGTCGAGGACGCACTCGGCCACATCCGCTACCTCATCTTCTACCTGCTTTGCGCCATCGCCGGCGCCTTCTTCCAGGGGCTCGTCGCCTGGAGTTCAGAGGTGCCGCTGATCGGCGCCTCCGGCGCCATTGCCGGCGTCGTCGCCGCCTATCTGGTCCTCTACCCCCGGGTGAAAGTGTGGGTGCTGGTCTTTGCCCGCATTCCGCTGCGTATCCCGGCCTTCATCCCGCTGATCCTGTGGATCGGCTTCCAAGTGGTGATGTTTGCCGCCGGCGGCGAAAACCAGATATCCTGGGCCTGCCATATTGGCGGCATCATTGCCGGTGGCGTGCTGGTGCTCATCATGCGCAGCCGCGGCGTGCCGCTGCTCGCCGGTGACGACGGCGAGCCGGAACCCGCCGATCAGCCAGCCGCTTCTACTGGCCCGGCGCCAGCCGGTCCCGCTCCCGTGCAACCTGAGACGCGTTGGGGCCGGGGTGGCGCTTCCGGTCACAAGTGAACCGATTTGGGTGGTTTGGCCGCTGCCGTGGCATATTGACGTGTTGCGTCGCCACAACTACGGAGAGCGCCACCGCTAGGCGGCAGAAGACCAGAATTCGTCCGGCCAGGATTCCGTTTGGCCGCAATTCAGTCAGGAATGTCGGCTTTCGACAACTCTGCGGAGGCGCACGCTGCTATAGCGCGCCCGGATATCTCAGGAGAGGTGACAGGCAAATGAAGATCCTTGTGCCCGTGAAGCGGGTTGTGGATGCGAACGTCAAGGTTCGCGTCAAGGCTGATGGTTCGGCGGTTGAACTCGCCAATGTCAAGATGGCGATGAACCCGTTCGACGAGATCGCGGTGGAAGAGGCACTCCGGCTGAAGGAAGCCGGCAAGGCCGAAGAGATCATCGTCGTTTCGATCGGCCCGCAGCAGGCGCAGGAAACGCTCCGCACCGCGCTCGCCATGGGCGCCGACCGCGCCATCCTGGTCAAGACAGATGAACAGACCGAGCCGCTCGGCGTCGCCAAGGTGCTGAAGGGCGTCGTCGACGCCGAGCAGCCCGGCCTCGTGATCCTCGGCAAGCAGGCGATCGATGATGACTCGAACCAGACCGGCCAGATGCTGGCCGCCCTGCTCGGCTGGGCACAGGGCACCTTCGCCTCCAAGGTCGTGCTCGACGGCGACAAGGCCAAGGTGACGCGCGAAGTCGATGGCGGCCTGCAGACGGTGGAACTGAAGATGCCGGCGATCATCACCGCCGATCTTCGCCTCAACCAGCCGCGCTACGCCTCGCTGCCCAACATCATGAAGGCCAAGAAGAAGCCGCTCGACGAAAAGAGCCCGGCCGATTACGGCGCCGACGTCAAGCCGCGCCTGAAGGTGCTCAAGACCGAGGAGCCCAGCGGCCGCAAGGCGGGCGTGAAGGTCAAGAGCGTCGCCGAACTGGTCGACAAGCTGAAGAACGAAGCCGGCGTGCTCTGAGACTGGAAGGAACAGATAAAATGACCATTCTCCTCATCGCAGAACACGACAACGCAACTCTTTCCGACCAGACCGCCAAAGCGCTCTCGGCGGCGCTGCAGATCGGTTCGGACGTGCATGTGCTGGTCGCCGGCAAAGGCGCCAAAGGCGCTGCCGACGCCGCCGCCAAGCTCAAGGGCGTGAGCAAGGTGCTGCTGGCCGAGGCCGACGAACTGGCCGAGCGCCTCGCCGAACCGCTCGCCGCACTCGTTGTCTCGCTGGCCGGCGCCTACGACACCATAATCGGGCCGGCGACCTCGTCGGGCAAGAACGTCGCGCCGCGCGTGGCGGCCCTGCTCGATGTCGCGCAAGTCTCCGAGATCATCGAAGTGGTTTCACCAGACACGTTCAAGCGGCCGATCTATGCTGGCAATGCGATCCAGACGGTGCAGTCTACCGACGCCAAGAGGGTCATCACTGTGCGCACCGCCTCCTTCCAGGCTGCCCCCGAGGGCGGCTCGGCAGCTGTCGAGACGGTCAAGGCCGCGGCCAATCCCGGCCTCTCCACTTTCGTCGAGAACAAACTCTCGGAAACCGACCGTCCGGAGCTGACCTCGGCAAAGATCATCATTTCGGGCGGCCGCGCGCTCGGCTCCTCGGAAAAGTTCCAGGAAGTCATCCTGCCGGTCGCCGACAAGCTCGGTGCAGCCGTCGGCGCCTCGCGCGCTGCCGTCGACGCCGGCTACGCCCCGAATGACTGGCAGGTCGGCCAGACCGGCAAGGTCGTGGCGCCGGACCTCTATATTGCCGTCGGCATTTCCGGCGCCATCCAGCACCTTGCTGGCATGAAGGATTCGAAGGTCATCGTCGCCATCAACAAGGACGAAGAGGCGCCGATCTTCCAGGTTGCCGATTACGGCCTGGTCGGCGACCTGTTCGTCATCCTGCCGGAACTGCAAAAGGCGCTTTGACGCTCTCTGCCAAAGCGTATTAAATTGTGAAAGGGTGGGGTAGACGAAGCTGCCCCACCCTTTTAGTTTGCACTGCACAAAAAGCAGGCCGCAAAGGCCTTTTCGACGGGATCGCTGCAAATGGCCAAGATCGAGACGATCGGCATCATCGGCGCCGGCCAGATGGGCGGCGGCATCGCGCATGTATCAGCACTTTCGGGTTTCAAGGTGCTGATCTACGACGTCTCGCCCGACCGTATCGAGAAGGGCATTGCCACGGTCAGCGGCAACATGGCCCGTCAGGTCGGCTCCGGCAAGCTTGAGGAAAAGCTGCGTAACGAAGCGATGGCGCGCATTTCCGCAGCCCCCACCATGGCTGATCTCGCCGGTGCCGATCTGGTTATCGAGGCGGCGACCGAGGACGAGACGGTCAAGCGCAAGATTTACGCGCAGCTCTGTCCCCAGCTCAACCCGGAAGCCATTCTGGCGACCAACACCTCGTCGATTTCGATCACCCGGCTTGCGGCGCAGACCGACCGTCCCGAGCGTTTTATCGGCATACATTTCATGAACCCCGTGCCGCTGATGAAGCTGGTCGAACTGGTGCGCGGCATCGCTACCGAGGATCAGACCTTCGAGGCGGCCAAGGCCTATGTGAAACAGCTCGACAAGACCATCACCGTCTCTGAAGATTTTCCGGCCTTCATCGTCAACCGCATTCTGTTGCCGATGATCAACGAGGCGATCTACACGCTCTATGAGGGGGTCGGCTCGGTCGATGCCATCGACACCGCCATGCGGCTCGGCGCCAACCATCCGATGGGACCGCTGCAGCTCGCCGATTTCATCGGCCTCGACACCTGCCTGTCGATTATGCAGGTGCTGCATGACGGCCTGTCGGATTCGAAATATCGCCCCTGCCCGCTGCTGGTGAAATATGTCGAGGCCGGCTGGCTCGGCCGCAAGACCGGGCGCGGCTTCTACGACTATCGCGGCGAGCATCCGGTTCCGACGCGCTAACCACCAGAACGAAAGTTCCGTGCTCCCTCAGGACGCCGCTGCAAGCGGCGGCTCTGCTTGGCCTCTTGACCCGGTATCGTCAGGCGCCACGGAAACACAGCCGCGGCCCGCGGCCTTGGCCGCATAGCAGGCAGCATCGGCCCGGGCGATGATCTCGTCGACTTCACCGCTGTTGCTGTGGATTGGCGCCAGCCCGATGCTGGCATCGATCGCATGCGGCCGGCCGTCCCAGCTGAACTGCAGGCCGCGGATGGCGTCGATGACCGAGCGTGCGGCAATCCTGGCGCCGGCGCTCGGCCCGGCTTTCAGGATGACCGCGAATTCGTCGCCGCCGAGGCGGGCCACGATATCCTCCGGCCCAAGCGCACCGCGAATGGCCTCGGCAACCCGCTTCAGCAAGGCGTCGCCGGCGGCGTGCCCGCCAGTGTCGTTGACCAGCTTGAAATGGTCTAGATCGATGAACATGAAATGATGTTCGCCCGCCGGCCTGGCTGTGCCGGCCTTGCGGCTCCGGTCGACCAGTTCCTCCATGGTGCGGATAAAGCTCGAACGGTTGGCAAGGCCAGTCAGCGCATCATGCGCGGCGGCATAGGCGAGCTGGCGCTGCAAGGCGCGCGCATCGGTGAAGTCCTGGAAGACAATGACAAGACCGCAGAACTCCTGGCGGTCGTTCATGATCGGCGACACCACCTGGCGGATGCTGCAGCGTGTGTCGTCGCGACGGATGAGGACGGCGCGACTGTTCTGGTCGACAGGGCTGGCGCTGCCGAGCGCCGGCCGCGTCATGCCGATCCTTTGCCCGGTTTCTTCGTCCACCGCCCAGTAGACATGGCCAAGCGTCTTGCCGAGCGCCTCTGCGCCAACAACGCCGGTGAGCTTTTCGGCGACAGGGTTCATGAAGGTGATGCGGTTTGCGGCATCGGTGCAGATGACGGCGTCGCCGATCGACTGCAGCGTCACCCTCAGCCGCTCCTTCTCGTCGGCCAGCATTGCCGCCGATACGATGAGGCTTTCCTCGGTTTGCTTGCGCTGGGTGATGTCGGTCAGGCTGCCGATGGCCCTGACCAGCCGTCCGTCCTTGTCGCGTTCGAGCGTCTTGCCGCGGTCGAGGATCCAGACCCAGTGGCCATCCTTGTGGCGCATCCGGAACTCGGCTTCGAAGAACGGTGTCCTGCCCTCCAGATGGGCACGATCGGCTTCGGCGACGTTTTCGCGATCGTCGGGGTGGATCATCGCCAGCCAGCGGTCGGGGTCGCCGTCCAGTTCGCCATCGGCATAGCCCAGCATCTTCACCCAGGTGGCGGAGTAGGTGGTGCCGCCCTTCCGCATATCAAGATCCCAGACGCCTTGTCCGGCGCTGGCCAGGGCAAAATTCCAGCGCGTTTCGGCCTCGGCTATGCGCGCCTCGGATTGCTTGCGCGCATCGATATCCTCGATCTGGGAGACCAGGTAGAGCGGGCTCCCGCTCTTCTCGTCGCGAATGACGGAACCGGCAAGATGGGCCCATACCGGCGTGCCGTCCTTCCTGAGGTAGCGCTTTTCGAAGTGGAAGGCGTTGACGGTGCCCGCCCGCATGCCGTCCATCGTCTCACGGCCGATCTGCACATCGTCGGGATGGGTGATCTGGAAGAAGGTCAGCGCCTCGATCTCCTGCTTGCTATAGCCGAGCATGGCGGCGAAGGCCGGGTTGGTTTCATGGATGCGGCCGTCGAGGCCGACAATGGCGATGCCGATCGCCGAATCCTCCATGGCGCGGCGGAAACGCTGCTCGCTTTCGGCGATCTGCCGGCGGTCGTCCAGTATCCGGTAAATGAACAGGGCGGCGAGAATCAGCGCAACGGCGGCGACCGGCACCGATATCTGCAGGCAGAGTTTCAGCACTTCGGCGCTGACATCGAGCCGCGACAGCAGGAGCGCGACCACGGCAGCGCAAAGCCCTCCGGCCGCAAGCACCAAAGCCACGTGACTGTCAGCCCGCAGGCTTTTTCGCTCTCGTCGCATCACTGTGCATGCCACCCCATGCGCAACACATTTCTGCAAAAAACACTGGATGATCGATTTTAAGGAAAGGTTGCGCCGGAGCCACCGGCAACACGGTGAACCCGCAAACCGGCATGATTAAGGATCGGTGATTATTGGGCGATCTTGAACGGCCCGGTCACCAGCGCACGAAGGACCGTCCCCCGAGCGCGCCCAGACCGGCGAGGACGGCGATGGCGAGCGTATACCAGGTGGCGACGAAAAGCGGCGAATCGTCGAAGCAGTGCGCGGCGTAGAAGGTCGCCGCCAGGCCGCCGGCGAGCAGTCCCGCGACCGCCCCGGCCAACACCGGCCGCGTCGGCGCTCCATAGCGCAGCATCCACAGGAAGACGGCAAGCGGGCCGATTCCGATCAGCGGGATGAAGCCCATGCAGATCATCATGTTGGAGCCGACCATGCGCGTGCTCCACATCGGCTCCGGCACCATGAACAGTTCGAGAGCCACCGCCACGGCCACCAGCAGCGGCGCCGCCAGCATCCAGGCCGCGGCTCTTGCCGTCGAAGCGCCCGGCGTCGACAACGCCCGGACCAGGCCAAAGGCGGTGACGGCGAGCACGATGGTGAACACGAACTTCGCCAGGAACCGCATCGTGTGCATGGCGGTCATGATGTCGGGACGCGGGCCGATGGTGAGAAAGAAGACCAGAGCCGCGATCACCGCCGCGGCTGCCGCCGCCATCAACCAGGCCGAGCGCAGCGGCATCGCCTTGCTGCTTGTGTCGGCGTCGAGTGCCTTGATGAGATCCTCCGTCCTCATGTCACTGCCGCCCGAAGCGCCCCTGCCCAAATCGCTTGGCGATCGCGGCAAGCCCGCGATGCAGCGACACCCGCACCGCCGTCTCGCTGACGCCGAGCCTGGCCGCCGTCTCGCCGATGGAGCGGCCGTCGACCGAGATCGAAGAAACGACGGAACGCTGCGCAGCCGGCAGTCCGTCCAGCGCCCGGTTGATGTCGCGTTCGCTGACGGTCTCGGTTTCCGGCTCGGCAAAGGTCTCGGCGATCTCGTCGATCTCGATTTCGATGCGCCGTCCGCGCCGCCGGAAAGCATCGATCAGCTTGAAGCGGGCTATCGCATAGATCCATGGCAACACCGGCGCGTCCTGGCGCCAGGTATGCCGTTTCACATGAATGGCCAGCAAGGTTTCCTGCACGACATCCTCGGGATCGACCCCGCCCTGTACGATCTTGCGCCTCGCAAAGCCGCGAACCAGCGCGGCGATCCGGTGCAAAAAGTCGGCGTAGGCCCTTTCATCTCCCGCGATCGCGGCCCGCATCAGCCGGGAAAGCTCGGCCTCATCCTTGCCGCTCACAAGAGTTCACTCCCCGATCTTCGCGCCTCGGCACCGATTTGTTACGTGTCCGGCGAAATGATGTCCAAGCCAAAGTGCCGCAAAATCACGAAAGTTTGCGGGAGCGGCGACCGATTGAAGCAGCCGAGCAATGTTGACTACTGCTGTCAGGTATCGATAGGTGCAGCCTGCGAAACCAGAACCACCGAGATTGAGGATGACGCCATGAGATACACGCTCTCCACCCTAGCGGGGGCCACAGCGCTGGCCGTGAGCATGATCGCCGGGCCGGCGATGGCCGCGGATGCCGGCATCATCGTCTACAACGCCCAGCATGAGAGCCTGGCCAAGGAATGGGTCGAAGGTTTCACCAAGGAAACCGGCATCAAGGTCACGCTGCGCAATGGCGGCGACAGCGATTTCTCCAACCAGATCGCCGCCGAGGGCGCTTCTTCGCCGGCCGACGTGTTCCTGACCGAAAACTCGCCGGCCATGACCCTGGTCGAAGCGGCGGGCCTTTTCGCGCCGGTCGACGCCGACACGCTGGCGCAAGTCCCGGCCGAATTCCAGCCGAGCAGCGGCAAATGGGTGGGTGTCGCGGCGCGCAGCACCGTCTTTGCCTACAACAAGACCAAGCTCACGGCCGAAAAGCTGCCCAAATCGATGCTCGATCTCGCCGATCCCGCCTGGAAAGGCCGCTGGGCAGCCTCGCCTTCCGGCGCCGATTTTCAGGCCATCGTCAGCGCGCTGCTCGAGCTCAAGGGCGAAGCCGCAACCGCCGACTGGCTGAAGGCCATGAAGGAGAATTTCACCGCCTACAAGGGCAACGGCACGGTGATGAAGGCGGTCAATGCCGGCGAGATCGAAGGCGGAATCATTTACCACTATTACTATTTCGGCGATCAGGCAAAGACCGGCGAAAACAGCAAGAACGTCGAACTGCATTATTTCAAGAACCAGGATCCCGGCGCTTTCGTCTCGATCTCCGGCGGCGGCGTGCTCGCCTCGAGCAAACACCCGAAGGAAGCTCAGGCGTTCCTCAAATGGGTGACCGGCAAAGGCGGCCAGGACGTGCTGAAGACCGGCACGTCCTTCGAATACGCTATCGGCAAGGACGCGCAGTCCAATCCCAGGCTGGTGCCGCTGGCCGATCTGCAGGCACCGAAGGTCGATCCGGCGACACTGAACTCCAAGAAGGTGACGGACCTGATGACGGCAGCCGGCTTGCTTTAGTCCGCGTTCGTCCTAAAAGGGCAACGATTGCGCTCCTGCCGGACTTTCCGCAGGAGCGCTCTGTTTTCGAGATGGCATTGTCCATGACGACACATTGCGTTTCCGGCCGCGCCTGCGGCGCCCCCGCCCCGGCGGCAGTGGCGCGGGTGAGGTGATGCAGTCTGTCGTCGATCTCGCACGTTCAGGCCAGGCAGCCAAGCGGTCCCGCCGGCAGGCCATGTCCTGGATCGCGCTTGCTGCCATAATCGTCTCGCTGCTGTCGCTGCTACCGCTGGCCTTCATCATCTGGACCGGCGTGCAGACGGGCTGGGACACTGCTTCGGCCCTGGTCTTCCGGCCGCGCGTCGGTGAACTCCTGGTCAACACCGTGCTTCTGGTGGCGCTCACCGTACCGATCGCCACCGTGCTGTCGGTGGCGCTGGCATGGCTGACCGAGCGCAGCGACCTGCCCGGCGCCCGCCTCTGGGCCTGGCTGTCGGTAGCGCCGCTTGCCATCCCCGCCTTCGTGCACTCTTATGCCTGGATTACCCTGGCGCCGGGACTGCATGGCCTGTGGGCCGGCGTGCTGGTGTCGGTACTTGCCTATTTCCCATTCCTCTATTTGCCACTAGCGGCCGCATTGCGCCGGCTGGATCCTGCCCTGGAAGATGCGGCCGCAGCGCTTGGCCTCGGACCATGGCGGGTGTTTTGGCGTGTCGTGCTGCCGCAGCTGAGACTGGCCATTTGCGGCGGAGCGCTGCTGGTCGGCCTGCATCTGCTGGCCGAATACGGCCTCTACGTCTTCATCCGTTTCGACACTTTCACCACGGCGATCGTCGACCAGTTCCAGTCGACCTTCAACGGTCCCGCCGCCAACATGCTGGCTGGCGTCCTGGTGACTTGCTGCTTCGTGCTGCTCGCGCTGGAGGTGCTGGTGCGCGGCGAGGAACGCTATGCCCGCGTAGGCTCGGGTGCCGCGCGCCGCCAGCAGCGCACCAGGCTCGGTCGCGCCACCCTGCCCTGCCTGGCTCTGCCTGCCGTCACCACGCTTCTCGCCATCGGCGTGCCCTTCGTCACCATCGGCCGCTGGCTGGTCGCCGGCGGCGTCGATGTCTGGCGCTTCGACGAGATCGGCCTGGCGCTTGGCCAAACGGTATTCCTGGCGCTCGCCGGCGCCGTGCTCGCCACTATCGCCGCCACACCTATGGCCTGGATCTCGATCCGCGCGCCGGGACCGCTGCAGCGGCTGCTCGAAGGCTGCAACTACATTGTCGGTTCGCTGCCCGGCGTGGTCATCGCGCTGGCCTTGGTCACCATTACCGTGCGCATCGCCATGCCGCTCTACCAGACGCTGTTCACAATCCTGGTCGCCTATGCCCTAATGTTCCTGCCGCGCGCCTTGATCAGCCTCAGAGCCTCGATCGCACAGGCGCCGGTCGAGCTCGAACGCGCCGCCGCCAGCCTTGGCCGGCCGCCGCTGAAGGCGCTTTGGTCGACAACGATTCGCCTGTCGGCGCCGGGGGCTGCGGCCGGCATGGCGCTGGTCGCGCTCGGCATCATGAACGAGCTGACCGCCACCCAGATGCTGGCGCCCAACGGCACGCGCACGCTGGCCATGGCGTTCTGGTCCTATAGCGGCGAGATCGACTATGCCTCCGCCGCCCCTTACGCCTTCATCATGGTGGCGATGTCGCTGCCGCTGACCTGGCTGCTCTATGTCCAGTCGAAACGGATGGCCGGGCGATGAGCTTTCTCGAAATCAGTGGCCTCACCAAGCACTACGGCCCGGTCGCAGCCCTTGCCGGCATCGAGCTCAGCGCCGCAAGCGGCAGTCGCACCGCGATCGTCGGCCCGTCCGGCTGCGGCAAGACCACCTTGCTGCGGCTGATCGCCGGCTTCGAGGCGCCCGACCAGGGCCGCGTCGTGCTTGACGGCGAGGTGCTGGCCAATGGCGGCCATGCGGTGCCGGCGCACCGCCGCGGCATAGGCCTGGTGGCGCAGGACGGCGCCCTGTTCCCGCATCTCAGCATCGCCGACAATATCGGCTTTGGCATGGCCCGCGGCGAGGATCAGCGCGCCGAGCGCATCGCCGAGCTCGCCTATACCGTCGGGCTGGACAAGGCGATCCTCAAGCGCCGCCCGCACCAGCTCTCCGGCGGCCAGCAGCAGCGCGTGGCGCTGGCCCGCGCCATGGCGATGAAGCCCAGGCTGATGCTTCTCGACGAGCCGTTCTCGGCGCTCGACACGGGGCTGCGCGCCTCGATGCGCAAGGCCGTGGCCGAACTGCTCGAAGCCGCCGGCATCACCACCATCCTGGTCACCCACGACCAGGCCGAGGCGCTGTCCTTCGCCAGCCAGGTCGCGGTGATGCGCGACGGAAAGTTCTCGCAGGTCGGCACGCCGCGTGAGCTCTATATGCAGCCGAAGGACCGCATGGTCGCCGAATTTCTTGGCGACGCCATCATCTTGCCGGCAAAGATTTCAGGCGGCTTCGCCACCTCCTCGCTCGGCCGCATCGCCGTCGACTCGAAGGAGCGGCGCGACATCGCCCGCATCATGCTGCGACCGGAGCAGGTGCAGGTAAAGCGCACGTCGCGCGAAGGCATGTCAGGTCCTGCGGGCACGATCTTCGCCGAGGTGACGGACTCGGAATTCGCCGGCTCGATGTGCACCATTGCGGTGCGGTTGTTGAACAACCCCGATCCGCCCGACGCCGCGGCAATAGGCAGCACGCCGCTGATCCTGCGCAAACCGGGTATCGACGCGCCTTCCGTCGGCGAGATCGTGCGCCTGACCGTCTCCGGCAAGGCGCATGTCTTCGCCTGAACTGCCGATGCGTCGGATTGGCGCGAGCGGCTGCGTCAATCGACTCGTTTCCCAGCATTGTCGAACCAATGCAGCTTCTCGGCCCCGGCCACGACGCGCAGTTGATCGCCGGGTTTGGCCGTGGCGCGGCCGGCCACACGCACGACGATGCGGTTGCCGCCGGCGGCACAGTGAAGAAAGCTTTCGGCTCCCACAGGTTCGACCGCCTCGACCGCCGCAGGCAGAATAAGCGCGCCGGACGGTGCCTCGGCACCGAAGGTGACGTCGGCATCCTCGGGACGGAAGCCAAGCGTGGCGGCCTTCGCAGGCGCAAAGTCAATCGCCTTGCCATCAGTCAGCGCTGGACCAGCCGATGCTTGCAAAAGAGGCAGAAGGTTCATCGGCGGTGCGCCGATGAAGGAAGCGACGAAGGTCGAGGCTGGCTTCTCGTAGATGTCGAGCGGCGCGCCCGTCTGCTCGACCAATCCGCCATTCATGACGACGAGAATATCGGCCAGCGTCATCGCCTCAAGCTGATCGTGGGTGACGTAGACCGAGGTGACACCGAGCGAGCGCTGCAAATTCTTGATTTCGACCCGCATCTGGCCGCGCAGTTTGGCGTCGAGGTTGGAAAGCGGCTCGTCGAACAGGAAGACTTTCGGATTGCGCACGATTGCGCGACCCATGGCCACGCGCTGGCGCTGGCCGCCGGAAAGCTCGCGCGGGCGCCGGTCGAGCAGCGCCGTGAGCTCCAGCACCTTGGCGGTCGAGCGAACCCTGCTGTCGATCTCGTCCTTGGGAGTACCCCGGTTGCGCAACCCGTAGGCCATGTTGTCGTAGACCTTCATATGCGGGTAGAGCGCATAGTTCTGGAACACCATGGCAATGTCTCGCTCGGTCGGGCCGATGCTGTTGACGATCTTGCCGTCGATGGCGACCGTACCGGAAGAAATGGTCTCCAGCCCTGCAATCATCCGCAACAGCGTGGACTTGCCGCAGCCGGACGGCCCAACCAGCACGCAAAGCTCCTTGTCGGGAATGGCGATCGAGACCCCCCTCACCGCCTCGACGCCGCCGGGATAGACTTTCTTCACATCCTTCAGATCGACGGTCGCCATCAGCTTCTCACTTTTCGGTATCGACCAGTCCGCGCACGAACCAGCGTTGCATCAGCACCACGATCAGGATCGGCGGCAGGATGGCCAGCATCGCGGTGACCATGACCAGATGCCATTGGGTATCGGCATCGGCGAAGGAAACCATCTTTCTAAGTGCGATGACGATGGTGTTCATGTCGTTGCTGTTGGTGACAAGCAGCGGCCACAGGTACTGCGTCCAGCCATAAATGAAGAGGATGACGAACAGCGCCGCGATGTTGGTGCGCGACAGCGGCAGCAGGATGTCGAAAAAGAAGCGCCATGGTCCGGCGCCGTCAACACGCGCCGCTTCCACCAACTCACCTGGAATGGTCATGAAGAACTGGCGAAACAGAAGCGTGGCGGTGGCCGAGGCGATCAGCGGAATGATCAGGCCGGCATAGGTGTCGATCATGCCAAGATCGACCATCACCTTGTAGGTCGGCAGGATGCGCACCTCGACGGGAAGCATCAGCGTGATGAAGATCAGCCAGAAGAAGACCATCCGAAGCGGAAAACGGAAGAACACGATCGCATAGGCCGAAAGGATCGAGATGAAAATCTTCCCCACCGCAATGCCGAGCGCCATGATCGTGGTGTTGAGCAGCAATCGGCCGACACTGACGCCGCCGATGCGGCCGACACCGCCAAACAGCGCCTCGCTGTAATTGTTCCAGACCTGGTCGCCGGGCAAAAGAGGCAATGGCGGCTTGAGGATGGTCTGCAGCGTCTGCGTGGAGGCAACGAAGGTGTAGTAGATCGGGAAAGCGACGATCAGGATGCCCAGGATGAGCACGGCGTGGGCGATGAGGGCGCGAAGCGGGGACTGACCAATCATCGCTCGCGCTCAACCGTAGTGGACTTTGCGTTCCACATAGCGGAACTGGATGGCCGTGAGTGAGATGACGATGACCATCAGGATGACCGACTGCGCGGCCGAATCGCCGAGGATCAAATTGACGAAACCGTCATTGTAGACCTTGTAGACCAGCGTCTCGGTGGCCTTGCCCGGCCCGCCGCCGGTGACCGCATGGACGATACCGAAAGTGTCGAACAGCGCATAGACCGTGTTGACGACCAGCAGGAAGAAGGTCGTCGGCGCGAGCAGCGGGAAAACGATGGTGCAGAAGCGCTTCGTCTCCCCGGCGCCGTCCATGGCCGCCGCCTCTATCAACGTCTTCGGCACTGCCTGCAGCCCGGCGACGAAGAACAGGAAATTGTAGCTGATCTGCTTCCAGGCAGCCGCAGACACCAGCAGGATCATGGCTTGGTTGCCGTTAAGCAAGGGATCCCAGGCGATGCCGAGACCTCTCAAGGCGTAGGCCAGCGAACCGATCGAGGGGTTGAACAGAAACAGCCACAACATGCCGGCAATCGCCGGCGCCACCGCATATGGCCAGATCAGCAGCGTGCGATAGAGGCCTTTGCCGCGCACCACCTTCTCGGCCATGACGGCAAGCAACAGGGCCACACCCATGGCGACGATCGCGGTCGCCAGAGAGAACACCAGCGTAACTTTGATCGAGTTGAGGTAGGCCGGGTCGGCCAGCACCTTGCGAAAATTGGCGAGCCCGACGAACTTGCTCTTCAGCCCGAACGGGTCTTCCCTGAGCATCGACTGGTAGAGCGCCTGCCCGGTCGGCCAGTAGAAAAAGATCAGCGTAATGGCGAGTTGCGGCGCCACCAGCAGGTAAGGCAGGGTCTTGTTGGGAAAGACGACGCGTGGAGACAGGGTGATTCCCTCGCTATTCAGGAAATCGTCCACGCGGGTCCGCGTGGACGAGGTTCAACTGACAAATCGCTTCAGTTTCCGATCGCTTCCTGAATCGCCTTGTTGCCGCGTGCGACCGCGTTGTCGAGCGCCTGCTGCGCAGTCTGCTGGCCGGCCAGCATCATCTCGAACTCCTCGTTCTCGATGTCGCGCACCTGCGGCAGGTTGACGAGGCGCACGCCCTTCGAGTTCTCGGTCGGCGCCTTGCCCAGCATCTGCAGGATCGGCGTCTCACGGCCCGGATTCTTGTCATAGAAGCCGGACTTCTTGGTCGCCTCATAGGCAGCGAGCGTCACCGGCAGATAACCCGACTTCTGGTGCAGATACTCCTGCACTTCGGTCTTGGACAGGTAGGAGAAGAACGCCGCGACGCCCTTGTATTCCTCGTCCGATTTGTTGCCGAACACCCACAGGCTGGCGCCGCCCGGCGTGGTGTTCTGGGGCGCGCCCTTGGCGTCACTATCATAGGGAAGCTGGCCGATGCCGTAGTTCATGCCCGACTTGACGATGTCACCGAGACCCCCCGACGATTCGGTGAAGATGCCGCATTCTCCGGCAAGAAAGATCTGCTTGGCTTCGGATGTACGGCCGCCATATTTGAAGGTGCCGTCCTTGGCCAGGTCGGCGAGCGCCTGGAAATGATTGACGAAGATCGGCGCATTGATCTTGAGCTCAACGTCGGTTCCGGCAAGTCCGTTCTGGTTGGTGCCATAGGAAACGTCGTTCCAGGCAGCGAAGGCCTCAAGGTGGATCCAGGTCAACCAGGTCGAGGTATAGCCGCAGGAAGCGGCGCCGCTCGCCTTGATCTTCTTGGCGGCTTCCCACACCTCGTTCCAGGTCTTTGGCGGATTGTTCACATCAAGCCCGGCCTTCTGGAAGATTTCCTTGTTGTAGTAGAGGATGGGCGACGAGGAATTATAGGGGAAGGACAGCATGGTCCCGTCCGGCTTCGAATAGTAGCCGACGATGCCGGGCAAATACTGGCTCTTGTCGAAGGTCACGCCGGCGCTGGTCAGCACATCGGCCACCGGCTTGATCGCACCTTCGGCGGCCATCATGACGCCAGTACCCACGTCGAACACCTGGATGATGTCGGGCGCTTGCCCCGCACGAAAGGCAGCGATGCCGGCATTCAGCGTTTCGGGATAGGTGCCCTTGAAAACAGGGAGAATTTCATAGTCGCTCTGGCTGGCATTGAAATCCTTGGCGATCTTGTCGACCACCTCGGCATTGGCGCCGGTCATTGCATGCCACCAACTGATCTGGGTGGCGGCGAAGGCGGAGGTGGTGGAAAGCAGGGTCAAGGTGGCGGCAACACCGGCCGCAAAGCCGAACAACTTCATGTTTCATCTCCCGTTTGTCATTGGCGAAAGGGGCGCTCCCGCGAACGCAATATGTGTCGCTGATGACAATCGGACAACGGATTTGTTGCTGTTTCGTGAATTTCATACCCGGCTAACTTCGCGCCCCCTCGCCTTGCAACGAGGACAGAGAGAAATGCCAAGCCGGCTCAGCGATAGAATGGGGCATGGTGGGCCTGCAAGGATCGCCGACCGCCCAGCGATGCGTGAAGGGCCCGCGTGACAGCGCCACGCACCTGCACCGTGCGGCCGCCAAACCGGCGCTCGGCCAGATCGAGATCGGCCGAGCGGCATCGCGCCAGGCGCTGCTGTAACCGTGCGTCTGGAATGAGACAGGATCGCCGCAACGTACAACCCGAAAAACCCGCTGTAGTTGTAGTTCGCATAACCGATTCTTCGTCAAGCGTGGCATACTAATCAAGTGGACGGCTTGATTGCTGTGGGAGAGCAGGTGGGGCGAGATGCTGACGGTCTATAATTGTATCGTGCATGAGCACGATCTGAGACTGGTCGCACTGGCAGCGCTCATTTGCGGTATTTCTTCCTTCTCGGCGGTCAACCTGCTTCGCCATGTCGACCGCTCGAGCGAGCGCAACCGCTATACCTGGCTGATGATAGCAGCCACTTCCACCGGCTTCGGTATCTGGGCGACGCACTTCATCGCAATGCTTGCCTTTTCTCCCGGAATCCCCAACGCCTACAATACGGAAATGTCGGCGCTTTCGCTCGCCGGTTCCGTCGCCCTGACCGCCGCGGGCATGTGGATCGCCACCTTGCGCCGGGGCATCGACTACCCTCTGGTCGGCGGCGCGGTCCTCGGCGCCGGTATCGCCGCCATGCACTATATCGGCATGGCCGCCTTCGAGGTCGAAGGGCGCATCGTCTGGAACCCGCTGCTGGTCGGCGTCTCGGTGCTGACAGGCGTCACCCTCGCCGCGCTGGCGCTGCTGGTCGTGTTGCGACGGCCGTCCATGCAGGCCACAATCGCCGCCGCCATCCTGTTGACGCTGGCGATCTGCAGCCTGCACTTCATCGCGATGGGCGCGGTGTCGATCTTCCCGGACTCCTCCATCGAGATATCGCAGTTCACGGTCGAACCGATGTCGCAGGCCTTCGCCGCCGCTGCAGTCAGCATGGCTATCCTGGTGCTTTCAGCCGCAGCATTGTGGATCGACCTTCGCTTCCGGCGTCACAAGCTCGAGGCCGAGCGCATGCACGGCCTCGCCAACGCCGCCGTCGAGGGGCTGATCGTCTGCGACGGCGCCCGCATCGTCAGCGCCAATGACAGCATCGCCGCGCTAACCGGCATTGCGCCGGAAGTGCTGAACGCGATGCTGCTTGGCGACCTCTTCGGCGAACGCACCGCGGCCGGCATGTCCGACTGCAGCGGACAGGCACAGGAAGCCGAACTCAGAGCCCATGACGGCGCCACCATCCCCGTCGAACTTATCGCAAGGAGCATCGACTATTGCGGCAAGCGGCACAGCGTTGTCGCCGTGCGCGACATCCGCGAACGCAGGAAGGCCGAGCAGGAGATCCTGCGCCTCGCCCATTTCGACCCGCTGACCGGGCTCCCCAACCGCCGCAGTTTCTCCGGCCGGCTCGAGGCCGAAATTGCCGCAATGGACCGCGGCGGCAAGGGCGGGCATCTTGCGCTGCTGCTGCTCGACCTCGACCGCTTCAAGGAAGTGAACGACCTGTTCGGGCATGGCGCCGGCGATGCCATGCTGCAGAAGGTGGCGCTATGCGCCTCCGCCGTGCTCCGCCACGGACAGATGCTGGCGCGTCTCGGCGGCGACGAGTTCGCCATCATCGCTCCGAACCTTCCCGATCCGCAGGCGGCCGGCCGCATCGCCGAGGCGGTGCTGGCTGCCATGCGCGAGGAAAACCGGCTGTCGGTCGGTGGCGGCCTGGTATCGGCCAGCATCGGCATTGCACTTTATCCGCTCGACGCCGATGAGCCGACAATCCTGGTCAGCCACGCCGACACCGCGCTCTATCGCGCCAAGGCCGAGGGCAAAGACACCTACCGTTACTTCGAGGCCTCGATGGGCGCCGAGGCGCGAGACCGGCGCGTGATGGAGCACGAACTGCGCCAGGCCATGGCGCGCGATGAGTTTCGCCTCGTCTACCAGCCACAAAAGGAGATCAGCAGCGGGCGGATGGTTGGGTTCGAAGCGCTGATCCGCTGGCATCATCCGCAGCGCGGCGACGTGTCGCCGGCGACCTTCATCCCGGTGGCCGAAGACAGCGGCGTCATCATCCAGATCGGCGAATGGGTGCTGGCGACGGCCTGCGCCGAGGCAGCGCGCTGGAAGAACCCTCTCACCGTCGCGGTCAATGTCTCGGCGGTGCAGCTCCACAATCCGAATTTCAGCCGCAAGGTGCATGAAGTCCTGCTCGGCTCCGGCCTGACGCCCGGCAGGCTCGAACTCGAGATCACCGAAACGGCGCTGGTCAAGGACATGCCGCGCGCGCTGGCGACCTTGCGCCAGGTGAAGGCGCTTGGCGTGCGTGTGGCGATGGACGATTTCGGCACCGGCTACTCCTCGCTGTCCAATCTCCGCGCCTTCCCCTTCGACAAGATCAAGATCGACGGCTCATTCATCAAATCAGTCGACAGCAACGGCCAGGTGGCAGCCATCGTGCGCGCCGTTCTGGGGCTTGGCCGCGGTCTCGGCCTGCCGGTTCTGGCCGAGGGCGTCGAGACGCTGGGCGAGCTGAAATTCCTCGACGCCGAGGCCTGCGAGATCGGCCAGGGCTACTATCTAGGCCGGCCGAGCCCGATCGAGGCGTTCAGCGAACTGACCGGCGTCGCGGCGCCGGCGGCACACGACGACGCCAGCGTCAAACAACGCGGCGGCAGCATCTTGATGCTGCCGCCGGCGGCGGCCCTGCGCTCATCCTAAGGGGCGAGTGCGGCCTCGACCAGGCGCTTGGCATCCGGTCCCGACCATTCGGCCGGTCCGTTCATATGCGCGATCAGGCAGCCTTCGCCGTCGATCAGCATGGTGACGGGGAGGCCTAGCGCCAAGCCACGCGTCTTGACGTCGTTGAACAGCGCCAGCGTCGAATCGCGGTAGTAGCCGAGCGACCCGATGCCGATTTCGGCTAGGAACTTCTTCGGCTTCACATCGTCGCCGGCATCGACATTGACCGCGACCACTTCGAAGGCATCGCTGCCCTTTTCCTTCTGCAGCGTATCGAGCGCCGGCATTTCGGCGCGGCAGGGCGCGCACCACGTCGCCCACAGGTTGAGCAGCACGGTCTTGCCGACATGATCGGCGATCGTCATCGGCTTGCCGTCTGGGCCGTTGAAGGCGAGGCTTTTCAGCGATTGCGGCGGATCGGCGGGCAGCAATGCCGCCACCTGGCCGGTGGCCGCGGCGGCAACCTTTTTGGCGCGGTCGCTCTTGGCGGCGCAGGCGACATCGTCCTTGCTGTTGCCCGCGCCGGCCGCAGGTGCGCTGCCGGTGGCTGCGTTGTTGCCAGACCCGCTCTCGCTGACATATACCGCGACCGCGCCGGCCAGCACGCCCGCCAGCAAAGCGGCGAGGATCAGGCGCGGGGCCGGGAAGTATCTGTTACCGTCTGCCATTTTCTAAGACTGCTCCGGAGCACGGGTTATAGCGATGAGCGACAAGAAGGCCAGCAACCAGATGTGGGGCGGACGTTTTGCCTCGGGTCCGGCCGCGATCATGGAAGCGATCAACGCGTCGATCTCGTTCGACCGCAAACTTTATGCGCAAGACATAAGAGGTTCGGTCGCCCACAGCGAGATGCTGGCTGAAACGGGCATTATTTCGGCGGCCGATCAAGAAAAGATCGCTCACGGGCTGAACACGATCCTGAAAGAGATCGAGGCCGGCACGTTCGAGTTCTCGACCCGGCTGGAAGACATTCACATGAACATCGAGGCCCGCCTCGCCGATCTGATCGGCCCGGCCGCCGGCCGCCTGCACACGGCGCGGTCACGCAACGACCAGGTGGCGGTGGATCTCCGGCTCTGGGTCAAGGACGAGTGCTTTCGCGTCGCCGAGGCGCTGAAGGGGCTGATCTCAGCCTTGGTCGACCGCGCCGAGGAGCATGCGGCGACCGTGATGCCCGGCTTCACCCACATGCAGGCGGCGCAGCCGGTGACCTTCGGCCACCATTGCATGGCCTATGTCGAGATGTTTTCGCGCGACCTGTCGCGCGTCCGCGACGCCATCGAGCGGATGGATGAAAGCCCGCTCGGCGCGGCAGCGCTTGCCGGCACCAGTTTTCCGATAGATCGCCACAAGACCGCCAAGGCGCTCGGCTTCCGCGAGCCGATGCGCAATTCCCTGGACAGCGTCTCCGACCGCGATTTCGCGCTGGAGTTTTTGAGCCTGGCGGCGATCTGCGCCACGCATCTATCGCGGCTCGCCGAAGAAATAATCATCTGGTCGACGCCGCAATTCGGCTTCGTAAGGCTGTCGGACAGTTTCTCCACCGGCTCCTCAATCATGCCGCAGAAGAAGAACCCGGACGCCGCCGAACTGGTGCGCGGGAAGACCGGCCGCGTCACCGGTCATCTCGTCGGGCTGCTGACGGTGATGAAGGGCATGCCGCTGACCTATGGCAAGGACATGCAGGAAGACAAGGAATCCGTCTTCGACGCCGCCGAGACGCTCGATCTGATGCTGGCGGCGATGACCGGCATGGTGCGCGACATGACGGTCAATGCCGCCGCCATGAAGAAGGCCGCCAGCTCGGGCCACGCGACCGCGACCGACCTCGCCGACTGGCTGGTGCGAACGCTGGGCCTGCCCTTCCGTGAGGCACACCATGTCACCGGCCGCGCGGTGGCGGTGGCCGAAGAGAAGAAGGTGAGCCTTGAAAAGCTGTCGCTGGAAGATCTGCAGTGGATCAACCCCGGCATCACGGCAGACATCTTCTCGGTTCTGGCGGTGCAGAACTCGGTGATGAGCCGCACCAGTTTCGGCGGCACGGCGCCGTCGGAGGTCAGGAAGCAGATCCGCAGCTGGAAAAAGCGCATCGCCAAGGCATGATGCCGGGGTGCAATGCGCCTAAAACTCGGTTAAAAGCGCAGCACATAAAGTTTCGGACGGATGGATCGATGACCGCAAGCAGGATTTTGGTGACGCTGACGCTGCTGACGGCGATGGCTGCCGTGACCGCTTGCGGCCGTAAGGCCGGTCTCGACACGCCCTATGAAGCGGCCGTCCAGGCCCGCGAGGACGCCGAGCGCGCCAAACAGCCGGTGCCGCCGGAGCCGGAAAAACCGGTCGTGGACAAGAAGTTCATCCTCGACCCGCTGATCTAGAGCCGATGAGACCGGCTTGGTCTTTCTGGCCAGGTCTCGTGCTCCAACTTCCGGAAACACTCTCGTGAACCATTTCGATTACCGCGACGGCGTGCTCCATGCCGAGAACGTGGCGATACCAGACATCGCCGCAAGCGTCGGCACGCCGTTCTATTGTTATTCGACGGCAACCTTGACGAGGCACTACCGGGTGTTCGCCGGGGCCTTTGCCGGGCTCGACACGCTGGTCTGTTACGCCTTGAAGGCGAATTCCAACCAGGCGGTGCTGCGAACGCTGGCAAAGCTCGGCGCCGGCGCCGACACCGTCTCGGAAGGCGAAATGCGCCGCGCGCTCGCCGCCGGCATCCCGGCCAGCAAGATCGTATTCTCGGGCGTCGGCAAGACCGCGCGCGAGATGGATTTTGCGCTCGAGGCCGGCATTCTCTGCTTCAATGTCGAATCCGAGCCGGAGCTGGAGTTGCTGTCGGCCCGCGCCACCGCGCTCGGCAAGGTGGCGCCGGTCTCGCTGCGCATCAACCCGGATGTCGACGCCAGGACGCACAGGAAGATCTCCACCGGAAAGGCCGAGAACAAGTTCGGCATTCCATGGCAAAGGGCGCGCCAGGTCTATGCCCGCGCGGCCGGTTTGCCGGGCACCAAGCCCATCGGCATCGATACCCATATCGGCAGCCAGATCACCGAGTTGCAGCCCTTTGACGATGCTTTCGCGCTTCTGGCGGAACTGGTCGGCGCGCTGCGCGCCGATGGCCACGCCGTCGAGCATGTCGATCTCGGCGGCGGCCTCGGCATCCCCTACCGCACCGACAACAGCCCGCCGCCTCTGCCCGATGCCTATGCCGAGATCGTCAGGAAGCACCTGACAAAGCTTGGAGTGAAGGTGATGTTCGAGCCGGGCCGGCTGATCGTTGGCAATGCCGGCATCCTGGTCTCGGAAGTGATCTTCGTGAAGGAAGGCGACGCCAAGAACTTCCTCGTCGTCGACGCCGCCATGAACGATCTGATCCGGCCGACGCTCTACGATGCCTTCCACGACATCAAGCCGGTGGTGCAGCCGCCGGCCGACACGCCGCGCATGGGGGTCGACGTCGTCGGCCCGGTCTGCGAGACCGGCGACTATCTCGGCCTCGACCGTGACCTGCCCCGGCTCAAGTCTGGCGACCTCATTGCCGTCACCACCGCCGGCGCCTATGGCGCGGTGCAATCCGGCACCTACAACACCCGCCTACTTGTGCCTGAGGTTCTGGTCGACGGCGACCGTTTCCATGTCGTACGCCGGCGCCAGACCTATGACGAGCTTATCGGCCTGGATTCGGTGCCCGACTGGCTTGCATAGGAGCCGCCACGGCGGCTGCGCTACAGCCGGTTTTGGATGAGCATCCTTGTGTCGGCGATCCTGTCCTCGTCGCGGCGGTAGAACGTCCATTGCTTGATGCGCTTGGGCCGCAGCAGGCCGGCCTGGGTAAGCACGCGCATATGTTCGGAGAGCGTCGCCTGCGTAATGCCGAGCTTCTCCGCGATCAGCAGCGCGCAAACGCCGTCCTCGACCAGATCGCCGTCTGCCTGGGCCGGGAAATGCGCCTGCGGATCCTTCAGCCAGTCGAGGATCTGCAGCCTGCGTTCATTGGCGATCGCCTTGAAGACATCAACCTCTTGCATTTAGCCATTTTGCCAAGTTACTAATTGCTGTCAATCCCAAGGAGATGGTCATGACGAACGGCAACAC
This sequence comes from Mesorhizobium sp. M0514, assembly GCF_040321145.1. Classification (NCBI taxonomy): domain Bacteria; kingdom Pseudomonadati; phylum Pseudomonadota; class Alphaproteobacteria; order Hyphomicrobiales; family Phyllobacteriaceae; genus Mesorhizobium; species Mesorhizobium sp. M0514. Next base: position 16,277 of record NZ_JAMYQZ010000035.1, on the reverse strand, counting down.
CGTCACGCGCGAACGCATTGCCGCGATGGAACCGCGCATCCGCCGCTATATCAGGCACACGCCGGTGCTGCGCGTCGACATGGCCGATTTCGACCGGCCGCCGCTGGCGGTCGACCTCAAGCTCGAATGCCTGCAGCATTCCGGTTCGTTCAAAGCGCGCGGCGCCTTCACCAATCTGCTCGAACGGCCGGTGCCTGCGGCCGGCGTGGTTGCGGCTTCGGGCGGCAATCATGGCGCCGCGGTCGCCTATGCCGCCATGCGGCTTGGCCACAAGGCGACGATCTTCGTTCCCGAAGTCAGCCCACCGGCCAAGCTGCAGCGCATCCGCGGCTACGGCGCCGAACTGATGGTCGGCGGCGCCCGCTATGCCGAGGCGCTGGCCGCCAGCGAGGCTTTTGCCGAAAAGACCGGCGCGTTGCAGATCCATGCCTTCAACCAGGAGGAAACATTGGTCGGCCAGGGCACGCTCGGCCTCGAAATCGAAACCGATCTGCCAGACATCGACACGCTGCTGGTCGCTGTCGGCGGCGGCGGCCTGATCGGCGGCATCGCCGCCTGGTTTGCCGGCCGCATCAGGATCATCGCCATCGAGCCCGAAGGCGCGCCGACGCTGCATCGCGCCTTCGAGGCCGGCCACCCCGTCGATGCGCCGGCCGAAGGCGTCGCCGCCGATTCGCTGGCGCCCAAACGCGTCGGCGAGATGATGTTCCCGATCGCCGAGGCCTTCGTCGAACGCTCCATCCTGGTCACCGACGACGCCATCATTGCCGCGCAGAAGGCGCTGTGGGAGCGGGTGCGGATCATCGCCGAGCCGGGCGGCGCAGCGGCCTTTGCGGCTCTCTTGTCCGGCCGCTACACACCGGCGCCGGGCGAGCGGATCGCCGTCCTTGTCTGCGGCTCGAATACCGATCCGGCGAAATTCTAAACCTTGCTTCGACTGAGTGGGACGCAAACCCGCCAAAGCTTTTCAAGTTTTCCGGAACCGCCTCGCCTTTGCCGTGTTTGCTGGTAAACTTCTGCTTGTTGAGTCCGGGCTATCCCGCCCGGGAGGAAGGGCCAATGACGGAACGCCCCATTTCCAGTGGCGATCGCAGCCTGGCTGGGCGGCTTGCCCTGAGCCGGCTGGCGACACGGGTCTCGATGACCGTCGAGCGCGGCTGGCCGCTGCTTCTGCCGCTGCTCATTGTCGCCAGCCTGTTTCTCAGCCTCTCCTGGCTCGGCCTTTTCCCCCGGCTGCCTGACATTGCGCGTATTATCCTGGTCACGGCGTTCGGTATTGCCACGCTGGCGGCGCTCTATCCGCTGCGTTTCTTCAAGCTTCCATCCGCCGCTGAAATCGACCGCCGTATCGAGGCCGCCAACCAGCTGCAGCACAGCCCGGTGCTGGTGCAGACCGACCGTCCCAGCGGCAAGGAAAGCATCTTTTCCCAAGCGTTGTGGCGCGAACACCAAAAGCGCATGGCCGACAAGCTCGGCAGCCTTGGCGCCGACCTGCCGCGTACCCGCGTGCCGGAGCGCGATCCGTGGGCATTGCGTGCCGTGGCGGCGCTGCTGTTGGTCACCGCTTTTGCCTTCTCCTTCGGACCGTCCGGCGGCAGGCTGTCCGATGGTTTCAGTGCCCATGCGGCGCGCGACATCGTACCGCCGCGCATCGATGCCTGGGTGACCCCGCCGGCCTATACCGGCAAGCCGCCCATCTTCTTGACCGCGCCAGTCATCGATGGCAACGCCAAGCAGGCGGTTGTCACCTTCACCGTGCCACAAGGCAGCGACGTCTCGCTGCGCGTGACCGGCGGCTCCGGCGAGGAAACGCTAAGCTTTGCCGACAAGGGCGGCAATGCTCGCGCCATCGACCCGTCGGGACCACAGGTGGCGGCCGTCAAAGCAGCGGCGGTCAACCCCGCGCCCCCCAAGCTGCGCCAGTTCACCGGCAAGCTGACCGCCGACGGCACGCTGACGCTGAAGTCGGGCGAAGCCGATCTCGGTCGCTGGGCCTTCGCGGTGATCCCCGACAAGCCGCCGACAATCCGCTTCGTCGGCGAGCCCAAGCGCGCCGTCAACGGCGCCTTCGAGCTCAACTACCAGATCGACGACGACTATGGCGCGGCCACCGCCAAGGCGGTTTTCACCTTGGCTGATCCGGCGGCGCCCGATGCGCATCCGCTCTACGGTCCGCCTGAATTGCCGCTGGCGTTGCCGCGCCGCGGCGGCAAGGCGAATGCCGCCAAGACCACCAAGGACCTCACCGAGCACGTCTGGGCCGGCGCCAGCATAAAACTGTCGCTCGTCGCCACCGACGATGCCGGACATACCGCGACCAGCGAAACCAAGACTATTGTGATGCCGGAGCGACCCTTCGCCAACCCGCTGGCGCGTGCGGTGATCGAGCAGCGCCGCCTGCTGGCGCTCGACGCCAACGCCAAGCCGCGCGTGCTCGACCTGATGGACGCCATCACGCTGCGGCCCGAGGACACGTTCGACAACATGTCGCATTACCTCGCCATCATGAGCGCCCGCAGCCGGCTGAAGATGTCGGACAGCGACGATCAGTTGCGCAACGAGGTTGCCTATCTCTGGGAAATCGCGCTCGGCATCGAGGAAGGCAATCTCTCGTCCGCCGAAAAGCGGCTCCGCCAGGCCCAGCAGGCGCTGCAGGACGCCATCAAGCGCGGCGCCAGCGACGAAGAGATCGAAAAGGCGATGAAGGAACTGCGCGAGGCGATGAACGAATTCCTGCAGGAATTCGCCGAGCGCGCCAAGCAGAACCCGAACGCGCCGCAGATGCAGCAGAATGGTCGCGAGCTGCGTCAGAGTGATATCGACCGCATGATGGACCAGATCGAGAACCTGGCGAAGTCGGGCGACCGCGACAAGGCGCAGGAGCTGCTGTCGCAGCTGGAAAACATGATGAACAACCTGCAGGCCGGCCGTCAGCAGCAGGGCGGCGAGCAGGACAGCGAGATGCGCCAGCAGATGGACAAGCTGGGCGAGATCATGCGCCGCCAGCAGGAGATGATGAACGACACCTACCGCATGGACCAGATGCAGCGCGGAGATAATCAGCAGCCCGGCGAAGGCAATGGCGACGACCCGGACCAGCCGGGCGTCGGCAAGGATCGCGATCCTCTCGCCCGGCCGAAGTCGATGACACCGCAGGAATTCGCCGATGCGATGAAGCAGTTGCAGGAAGGCCAGGGCCAGTTGCAGAGCGAACTCGACAAGCTGAAGAAGGGCCTGGAAGGCATGGGCATGCAACCCAATGAGGGGTTTGGCGACGCTGGCAAATCCATGGGCAATGCCGAAAAGTCGCTTGGCGAAGGCGAAGGCGACCAGGCAGTCGGCCACCAGGGTCGCGCGCTGGAAGCGCTGCGCAAGGGCGCCAAGGAGATGATGAAGCAGCTGCAGGCGATGCAGGGCGACCAGGGCGGCAGCCAGGAAGGCGGCCGCCAACAGGACGCCGGCCGCGATCCGCTGGGCCGACCGCGCGCCAGCCGCGGACCCGATTTCGGCGATTCGGTGAAGGTGCCCGACGAGATCGACGTGCAGCGCGCCCGCCAGATTCTCGAGGCGATTCGCAAGCGGCTCGGCAACGCGCTCAGCCCCGACATCGAGCGCAGCTACCTCGAGCGGCTGCTGGAGCTGAAGTAGCCTCCAAGGCAACATCCGTCGAACTGAATGGTATCAGCGCCATGCCGAAACTCGGTGCCGTCACGCCCATCCTGCGCATCTTCGACATCGCCAAGGCACGCGAATTCTATGTCGACTTTCTCGGCTTCAAGGTCGAGTTCGAGCACCGCTTCGACGACAATGCGCCGCTCTACATGGGTGTAATCCGCGACGGCTGTGTCCTGCATCTGAGCGAACATCATGGCGACGGCGCGCCGGGTATAGCCATGCGCATCAAGGTTGAGGACATCGCGGCATTGCACCGCGAACTGATCGGCAAGAGATACCGCTACGCCCGGCCGGGCCTCGAAACCACGTCGTGGCAGACCCGTGAAGTGTCGGTCGGCGACCCCTTCGGCAATCGCCTGCATTTCTACGAGGATGCAACAGACTAAGCCGGCCGGTTGACGAACGCCTCGCGGATCGCCTCCTGCATGCCGTCGATAGCTTCGCCTGAGGCATTTGGGCTGCGGTGCATCACCACATTCGAGGAATCGATATGGCCGAACCCGTCAGCGGCGGTGAGTTCACGACAGCCATCCGGAATATTGCTGTGCGAGATCGGCGCGATCGCCAGGCCAGAGGTGACGGCGAGCTTCAGGCCGCCGGTGGTGTCGCTGGTATAGGCGACACGGTAGGCCAGCCCACGCTGCTCAAGCGATTTGATGGCAAAGTCCTTGCACCAGCCGGCCCGGTTGTAGAGCGCGATCGGCACCGGCCGCTCCTCATGCATGTGATGCAGGCTCGATGTCACCCACACGGTCGGATCGTGCATCAGCACCTCGCCGCCGGAAGGATCCTGCCATTCGAACACCACGGCGAGGTCGAGTTCACCGGCCGCCAACGCTGCCAGCTGGGCGCCCGAATGTGCATAGCGCACGGTGACCTCGACCTTGGTGTGACGCTTCGAGAAGGCGCCGAGCGCGCGCGACAGGATGGCGTGACCATATTCCTCGGGAATGCCGATGCGCACAGGCCCGCCAAGCGGTGCCGCCGCCATCGATGCCGCCGTCTCGTCGAGCAGAGAGACGATGCGGCGGGCATTGACGATCAGCTCGCCGCCACGGCGCGTCAGCGCCACGCCGCGCGAGCCGCGTTCGAACAGGCTGTCGCCGACCAGCTCCTCGAGCTTCTTCATCTGCATCGACACCGCCGACTGGGTGCGCCCGGCCTGCTCCGCCGCCCGGGTGAAATTGCCCGCTTCGGCAATGGCGACGAAGGTGCGCAGGAGATCGCTGTCGAGGGCTGGCCGCATCGAATCCGTCATAAGCAAATTTGATCGCTGGTATCATTCCAATTCGTTTGCAACATGTCAGACGCCGCAGCATAGTCCGCTCACCCATTGGATGTGCCGCCGCGAAACCGGCTGCGGACCAATCAAAGAGTCCTCACTCATACCCGCTGCCCGAAACGGTGGCGGGTTCTTTTTACCCCATGGCCGGGCGGCTGCGGGCAGTAAGGCAAGGGCCGGCAGAACAACATGCGCAACCGGATCGTTCTCGGCATCATCAGCCTGTGCCTTGGCGTGCTGGTGTTCTCGCTCCAGGACCCGCTGGTCAAGGCGGTGTCGGCCGGCTATCCCGTGACCGAGGTGATGTGGATCCGCTCGATCGTCGCTTTGCCGATCCTGGTCGTTCTCGTTCGCGCCGATGTCGGCCTGCGGGCCATCGCCTCGAAGCGGTTTGGCCTGCTGACGATCCGCGCCTTCATCCAGTTCAGCTCCTATACCGTCTACTATCTGGCGATCGCCGCTCTGCCGCTGGCCGATGCGGTGGCGCTCTACTTCATGGCGCCGCTGTTCATCATGGCGATGGCCGGGCCCTATCTCGGCGAGCGTGTGTCATGGCAGGCGCTGGCCACCGTGCTGATCGGCATGCTGGGCGTGGTCGTGATGCTGCGCCCGGGCGCAGGCCTGTTCGACTGGGCGGCCCTGTTGTCGCTGGGCTCGGCGCTGCTCTACGGCTTTTCGCAGCTGATGGCGCGCAAGATCGGCGACACAGAATCCTCCACCGTCATGGCCTTCTACCAGAACGGCGCCTATCTGGTCGGGGCCGCTATGGTTGCCGGCACGTTCTGGCTTGCCGGCATAACCCACGCGGTCCATCCGAGCCTCGAATTCCTGGTGCGGCCGTGGGTCTGGCCGACGACACCGGATTTCCTCAAGATGGCCGCCTGCGGCTTCGTCGCTTCCGCGGGCATGATCCTTCTGTCGCAGGCCTATCGGCTGGCGCCAGCCAACCGCGTCGCCACCTTCGAATACACAGGGATCATCTGGTCGCCGTTGTGGGGCTTCCTGTTCTTCAACGAGGTGCCGCGCTCGACCACCGCCATCGGTGCGGCGCTGATCATCGGCGCCGGGCTGCTGGCGCTCAACACCGAGCGGCGCAGGAGCGCTGCGCCTGTCCTCGCCGCGTCTCAGGATGCCGCCTGAAGCGTGTCAGGCGAAGCAGGCGAGCGCCTGGTCGACCCGCGAGCGGATTTCGGCCAGCGTGAAAGGCTTTTGCACGACGTCGATAATGATGCCGTTCAATTCCTCGGCGCGCTCGCGCTGGTCGGCATAGCCGGTCATCAGCAGGATCTTCATGTCAGGGAAAAGCCTGGCTGCGGCGATCGCCATCTCGATGCCATCCATTTCCGGCATGCGGATATCGGAGACGACGAGGTCGTAACCGCCGCCTGCAGCACTGACCATCGCCAGCCCCTGCGCGCCGTCGGCGGCGATATCGATAGAGTGCCCGGCGCGTTCGAGCGCGCGGGCGGCGAGGGTGCGGACGGACTCATCGTCCTCGACGATCAGAAGCTTTGCCATGGGCCGGAATTTGGCGGGCAAAAGTTGACTTTTTCTGAAAATTTGAAGCGTCGGGGGCCTTTTCTCAGGCATCGCCTTTGACGACACCGACAAACGGCAGTTCGCGAAAAGCGTGGGCGACGTCCATGCCGTAGCCGACGACGAAGTAATCGGGACAGTCGAAGCCGACATAGTCGGCGTTCAGCTCCGTCTGGCGGCGCATGCGCTTGTCCAACAGCACCGCGATGGCGCAGCTTTTGGCGCCCCGCGACAGCATCAGGTTGCGGGTGAAGGACAGCGTCTTGCCGGATTCCAGGATATCGTCGATCAGCAGCACGTCGCGGCCGGCGACCTCATTGTCGATGTCGCGCAGCACCCTCACCTCGCCGCTGGTGGTGCCGGCGCCATAGCTGGAAATGAAGATGAACTCGACCTCCGGCGACAGCCCGACATCGTGCATGGCGCGGATCAAATCGGCGGCGAAGATGAACGAGCCCTTCAGCACCGAAATCACCAGCAGGTCGTGATAGTCGTGCTCGGCGATCTCCTTGGCGAGTTCGAGATTGCGCCGCGCGATCGCGGACGCCGAAAACAGGACCTCGATGTCCTTGCCGCGCACAACTGGCATCAACAACCTTTCCAGAGAAACCGACTAGCCGGCGAAGGTGACCGCCACGGCCTTGACGCCGTTTCTAGGCACATCGAGGCGGCTGGAAAAGCCGAATCTTTCGCCGGGCGCCAGAGAACGGTTGGATGTCCCCAGAGTATAGCGGGTGATGCGGCTGTCATTGCCGGTGACACGTATCTCCAGCGAAGGCAATTGTCCCGCCTTCAAACCGTCATTGACGGCCTCGCCGTCCACGAACAGCACCGGGGTGGGTCCCGAGGCGTCGACACGCGACGTGACGCCGGCAATGCTGAGTACGGCGCCCTCCGGCTGTTCGACTGACCAGAACGGCGTCTGGCGCACCAGCGCGTGGCCACCCGAGACCCAGAAGGCGGCAAGCGCCGCACCGATGCCGGCAATCCAGAAGATCGGCCCGCCACGCGATGCCGGCCGCCCGGCTGACGCATCTGATTTGCGCAGCATCTCCATGCCTTCCATCGACGGCGTCGCGATGTCGCGCGCCGGCGTCGGCATGGCTTCTACCCTTGGGATCGGCTGCGGCAGCACCTCATAATCCGCATCGACAATGTCGGTCGCCACAGGACGCGATTCCGGTGCGACACTTGTCCCGGTCATGATTTCGCCGGAAACCGGGCGCGCGGTTCGTTGCTCAGCCATCATGGCCCCGCTGTTGCCTGTTCGTTTCTTTTGCGTAAATGGAAATGGTTAACGCTTCCCACCGGAACCCTTGTGACGCACTCAAGAACAGCGAAAATTAACCGACGGTTAACCATGGCGGCCGATGGTCGTCGGACAGAAAGGGCTGGCACGCCGCCGCCCTCAGGTCGTCGCACGTGATCCGCTTCGAAAATGTCGGCCTCCGCTATGGCATGGGTCCGGAAATCCTCCGCGACATCTCCCTGCACATTCCGGAGAGCTCCTTCCAGTTCCTGAGCGGGCCCTCCGGCGCCGGCAAGACGACGCTGCTGCGCCTTCTGTTCATGTCGCTGAAGCCGACACGCGGGCTGATCACCATCTTCGGCAAGGACCGCTCGCGCATCTCGCGCGCTGAACTGCCGCATCTCAGGCGCCGCATCGGCGTGGTGTTCCAGGATTTCCGCCTGCTCGACCACATGACCACCTATGAGAATGTCGCTCTGCCGCTGCGCGTGCGCGGCCGCGAGGAAGCGAGCTACCGCACCGACGTCACCGAACTTTTGAAATGGGTTGGCCTGGGCGAGCGCATGCATGTGCTGCCGCCGGTCCTTTCGGGTGGCGAAAAGCAGCGCGCGGCAATCGCCCGGGCCTTGATCGAACAGCCCGAAATCCTGCTTGCCGACGAGCCGACCGGCAATGTCGACCCGCCACTGGCACGCCGGCTGCTCAGGCTGTTCATCGAGCTCAACCGGCTCGGCACCGCGGTGGTGATCGCCACTCACGATCTCGGCCTGATGGAACAGGTCGACGCGCGCCGCATGATCCTGGCCGGCGGAAGGCTGGATATTTATGACTGAAGTATCGGCCGAACAGCTGCATGAAGACGCCGCCGAACCGGCGACGACGACGCAGCGCGTCCAGCGCCGCATGGCGCCGATCGTGCCGGCGCAGAATATTGCCGGCCGCGCCTTGGTGCTGGTGATCGCCATCATGACCTTCCTGTCCAGCCTGACTTTCGGCGCCGTCACGCTGGTGCGCGACACTGCCTCGGTCTGGGAAAACCAGATCTCGCGCGAGGCGACGATTCAGATCAAACCGGTCGACGGCCTCGACATGGAGGCAGCCCTTGCCCAGGCCTCGCAGATCGTCGGCGAATTCCCCGGCGTGAAGGAAACCCGGATCATCGATCGCGACGCCACCGCGCGTCTGTTGGAGCCATGGCTGGGCTCGGGCCTGAATATCGACGAATTGCCGGTGCCGCGCCTGATCATCGTCACCATCGACGAGACCAGTCCGCCCGACTTTAGCGCCATCCGTGCGGCGCTCACGCCCAAGCTGCCGAGTGCTTCGCTCGACGATCACCGTACATGGGTCGACCGGCTGGTCGCCATGGCCCGCACCACGGTCACCATCGGCATCGCCGTGCTGGTCCTGATGCTGTCGGCGACGGTGCTGACCGTAGTGTTTGCGACGCGCGGCGCTATGGCGGGTAACGGCCATATCATCGAAGTGCTGCATTTCGTCGGCGCCGAGGCGCGCTTCATCGCGCGCGAATTCCGCTGGCATTTCCTGGTCACCGGGATGAAGGGCGCGGCCGCCGGCGGCGCAGCCGCGATCCTGGTTTTCATCGTCTTTTCCTGGTGGTCGTCGCGCAACATGGCAACGCCGCAGGCCGACCAGGCCACTGCTTTGTTCGGGAATTTCGCCATCGGATCGGCAGGCTATCTCGGTGTCGGCCTGATGGTGCTGGTGATCGGCGGACTGACGGCGGCGACCTCGCACGCCACAGTCGTCGCCTATCTCAGCGACATCGATGTCCGCCAGCCGGATGCGGGGTGAACCGTGAGGGCAGAAGCGAAAACAGTTCGGGGGCAAGGACAGGAATGGAAGGGACGATCACGGATCGAAAACCGACGTAACGCAATGTGCGCTTTTTTCCTTACCAAAAAGGCATTTCAGGATTAACCATAGGACGATGAACGCGCGGGAGTCGACCGGAACGGCTGGACAGATGCCAGTGGTGCGTTCGCGTGTGCGCACCGGGCTGGGCCGTTTGCGCACCGCCCTGCGTCTCGCCTCCCTCTGTCTACTGCTGCTGGTGGCCCTGTTTGCCGGTGGCTTCGGCTGGTTCGCCAGCAAGGTCAGCCACATGACGACTCCGGCCAACCCGGCCAAGGCCGATGCGATCATCGTCTTGACCGGCGGTCAGGCCCGCCTCGACGCAGCACTCGATCTGCTTGCCTCCGGCAAGGGCGAGCGGCTGCTGATCTCAGGCGTGCATCCCTCTGCCAGCCGCCGCCAATTGCAGGCTGCTACCGGCGGCGACAAGGCGCTGTTTTCCTGCTGTGTCGACATCGACCGCGCCGCGCTCGACACGATCGGCAATGCCGAGGAAAGCGCTAAATGGATGGAGAGCCACGCCTATGGCAGCGTCATCCTCGTCACCAACAATTACCACATGCCGCGCAGCCTGCTCGAGATGGGCCGCCTGCTGCATGGCGCCAGGCTTGAACCCTATCCGGTGGTCAACACTAATCTGGACAATGGCGACTGGCTGACCAAGCCAGAAGCGCTGCGCGTGCTTCTGACCGAATACAGCAAATACCTGCTGGCGCTGGCGCGCGGCGTCGTCCCGGTCCGCCAGACCGCCGACAGCGTCGCACTGGCCGAGGTTTCGACCGCCAAGGACTAAAGCAATTCCAGGAAAAGTGTGTAGCGGTTTTCCCGGGAAAAACACGTACGCTTTCCCTTGGGAATTGCGTCCAAACAGACGACTCTGACGGCGCTCGATTACCCCTTGGCCGTGCCGTCTTCCGCGCCACGCAGCCGCGCAATCTCCTGTTCGAGGCTTTCAATCCGCTTGTCGCGTTCGGCGAGTGCGGCCGCGACATCGGCGGCCTCGAATCGCTGCGGAATGTGTTGCGGGCAATTGGCATCCCAGGCCGAGACGGTGAACAGGATGACCTGCTCGGAGCGCGCCTTGTAGTCCTGCGGCATCAGCCTTGCCAGAAGCTCGGCATCGTCCTCGACGACCCGCGCCGTGCCCCAGATCTTGACGCGCTGGCGATGCGCATAGTCGATCAGGAACAGGAATGCTTGGTTGTTGTCGGCGAGATTCCCCTGCGTGATGAACTGCCTGTTCCCGGAGAAATCGGCAAAGCCGATGGTCTTCTCGTCCAGCACCTTGAGGAAGCCGGCTGGCCCGCCGCGATGCTGGATATAGGGCTGACCCTCGCCATTTGCCGTCGACAGGAAGACGCTGGTCTGCGCCGCGATGAAGTCGGCGAGGTCGGGCGTCATATGGGCGCGCCATCCGCCGCGCTCCTCGGCGCTGGCATAGCCCTTGCGCGAACCTTTGCGGGTCTGGATCGCCTTGACCGTCGGCGTGAAGGCGACATCGCTGGTGAAAGTATGAGCATTCATGGAAGCCTCCGCGAGGCCGAAACACGGCCATTGTACGCGAAGAGGTAGGTCCTTCCATGTTTTGGATGTAGATGGCATAGTTGCAAGCTATCCTTCCAATTTCCGGAAGACACTATGGATCGTCTCGAAGCCATGTCGCTGTTCGTCGCCGCGGTGGAAGCGGGCAGCCTTTCCGCTGCCGGCCGCCATTTCGGCATTCCACTGGCAACCGTCAGCCGCAAGGTTTCCGACCTCGAGAAGCACCTTCAGGCGCGCCTGCTGAACCGTTCGACCCGGCAGCTCACGCTGACCGATGCCGGCCAGGCCTATCTCGCCGCCTGCCGCCGCATCCTCGGCGAGGTCGGCGAAGCCGAACGCACCGCTGCCGGCGAATACAGCACGCCGACCGGCGACCTGTTCATCACCGCGCCGGTCGTCTTTGGTCGCCTGCACGTGCTGCCTGTCGTCACCGAATTCCTGGCGGCTTATCCTCAAGTCAACATTCGCCTGACGCTGGCTGACCGGATAACCCAACTGGCGGAGGAACATCTCGACCTTGCCATCCGCATCGGCGAGCTTGCGCCTTCGAGCCTCATTGCCATCCGCGTCGGCGCGATCCGTCGCGTCGTGTGCGCCAGCCCCGCCTATATCGCCGCGCATGGCATGCCGCGGACGCCGGACGATCTGGCCGCGCATGAATGCATCAGTTTCGAAGGGCCTGCAGCGCTCGCCAGCTGGAGCTTTGCCGGCGACAAGGGCGAACTGATCGTGCCGATCCGCTCACGGCTGCGCGTCAACACGGCGGAAGCTGCAATCGATGCCGCGATTGCAGGCGCCGGGATGACGCGGGTGCTCTCCTACCAGATCGCGGACGCACTACGTTCCGGCGTGCTCGTCCGGGTCTTGCAGGCCTTCGAGCCTTCGCCATGGCCGGTGAGCCTCGTCCATGCCGGCCAAAGCCTGCTGGCGGTGAAACTCAGGGCATTCCTCGATTTCGCCGCTCCGCGACTGAAGCAGCGGCTATTGCAGGCGACGTGGTGAGTTTGGGACTGGCTTGTGTCAGTGGCGAGCCGGCCTATGTCAGGCCATTGCGGCGTTTCCTTTTTGCCCGCGCTTGGTGTAACCAACGCACACCTCCTCAACGGGCCCTTCCCCGCATGCTCTATATCCGCTCGCTGGCGTTCAACTTCGTCTTCTATGTCAATCTGATCGTCCAGATGGTCCTCTGGACCCCTTATTATTTCCTCTCGCCACGCCATCGCGCCTGGTTCGTGCCGAAATTCTGGTCGCGCACCAGCCTGTGGCTCTACGACAAGATCGCCGGCACCAGGAGCGACATCACCGGCGTCGAGAACCTGCCGGAGGGCTCTTTCATCCTGGCGCCGAAACACCAGTCGTTTTGGGACGCGATCGCTTTCTTTCCGTTCCTCCACGACCCGCTTTATATCCTGAAGCGCGAGCTGACCTGGATCCCCTTCTTCGGCTGGTACATCCTGAAGATGCGGATGATCCCGGTTCACCGCGGCAGCCGCTCCAAGGCGTTGAAGCAGGTCGTTGCATCGACAAAGCAGGAGATGGGGCGCAATCCGCGCCAGCTGATTATCTACCCCGAAGGCACGCGCCGAGCGCCAGGCGACGAGCCGGCTTACAAATACGGAATTGTCGAGCTCTATACGCAGCTTGGCGTCCCGGTGGTACCGGTCGCCCATGTCGCCGGCCTCTATTGGCCTCGCCGCAAATTCTTGCGCTTTCCCGGCACCATCAAGGCCCGCTTCCTGCCGCCGATTCCGCCCGGGCTCGGCAAGGACGAATTCATGGACCGGCTGATCGGCCATACGGAAGCCGCCTGCGACCAGCTGCTGATCGAGGCATCGCAGGCTCCTAACCCGCCGCAAATGCCGCCGACGGCGGTCAAGCGGCTGGCCGAACTCGCCGCGGCCGCCAAAGCAATTCCAGGAAAAGTGTGAGCGGTTTTTTCCGTCCTGAATCGCGCCAAAACAAAAAAGACCAAAGCTTGATCTCTTCTGCGGGCCGGCTCAAGGCCACGCCGCCAGCGCCGTTGTCAGCACCAGCGTCGCCGCGAAGGCCAGATTGATGATCCGCGACGCCAGCGGCTGGCGCAGGGTGCGGGCGAAGGCCGCGCCGGCCAGCAGCCACAGCACATGGATGGCTACGATCATCAGGGTGGAGAACCGCCAGCCTGGCCGGGATGCCGAGAGCATCGGCGCCGGCTGCGGTCGCGGAGCCAGCAAGGACCGCAGCAATCGCCACATAGGCTTTCGGGTTGGCAACGGCGAGCAGGAAGCCGCCGAGGAAGGTCAGCAGAACCGCGCTGCTGTCACGCGCGGCCAGCGGCGGCGCTGTCGCTATTCTGTAGGCGAGGTAGAGAATATAGGCGGCGGAAGCGACCGCCAGCACTGGCGCTACGCCCGGCATCGAGGTGAGGATAGCCTTGATGCCGGTGGCCACCACCAGCAGCACCGCGACGGTGCCTAAAATGATCCCCGATGTGTAGTGAAGCGAATTGCGCAGGCCGAAGGCGGCCCCTATCGCCGTGACGCTGATCGTCGCCGGGCCAGGACTGCCCATGACGACGGTTGCCGCCAGCACCAGCGCCAGCAACTGCGGCCAGGGCTGCGCCTGCGAAAGAATGTCTGCGGCCATGCTGCCTCTTCTCCACAATAATGGAGAGCAGTGTGGCGAGGCGGACAGCCGTCGTCTTGAACGATCGTGCCGAAGCTGCGCGGCTAGGCGCTGGCCTTGTCCAGCGCCACGAGATCCTCCGCGCTGAGCTTCAGCGATGCGGCGCGCGCCAGGCTGTCGACCTGGTCCAGCGTCGTGGCGCTGGCGATCGGCGCGGTGATGCCGGGCTGCGCCATCACCCAGGCGAGTGCCACTTCCGCCTGCTTGGCCGAATGGCGCGCCGCGACGGTGTCGAGTGCGGCCAGAATGCGCATGCCGCGCGCATTGAGATAAGCCTTCACGCCGCCGCCGCGTTCACTTTTGCCGAGATCGGCCTCGCTACGGTATTTGCCGCTCAAAAACCCCTTGGCGAGGCTGAAATAGGTGATGACGCCGATATCCTCGGCCACGCACAGATCATGCAGCGGCCCGTCGAAGGATGAGCGGTCGTAGAGATTGTATTCCGGCTGCAGCACGCTGTAGCGCGGCAGCCCGCGCAGGCTGGCAACATCGAGCGCGGCGCGCAGCTGGCCGGCGTCGAGATTCGAGGCGCCGATATGGCGGACCTTGCCGGCAGCGAGCAGCTTCAGGTAGGCGCCGAGCGTCTCTTCATAAGGCGTGGTCGGGTCCGGCCAGTGCGACAAATAGAGGTCGATGACATCGGTCTGCAGCCGCTTGAGCGACGCCTCGACCGCCCTTTCGATATGGGCAGCGGACAAATCCTTCTTGCCTTGTCCCATATCCGAGCCGACTTTGGTGATGACGATGATCTTGTCACGGTTGCCGCGGCTTTTCATCCATTTGCCGATGATGGTCTCGGACTCGCCGCCCGCGTGGCCGGGCACCCAGCGCGAATAGGCATCGGCCGTATCGATAGCGTTGAGGCCGGCGTCGCCAAACCGGTCGAGCAGGTCGAAGGAGGTCTTCTCGTCCGCGGTCCAGCCGAAGACATTGCCGCCCAGGACCAGCGGCGCGATGGAAAGGTCGGTTTGACCGAGACGGCGTTTTTGCAAGACGGGGCTCCGTGGGCTGGCGGCGGGCGACCCGAATGCTTCGGGCCGCAGCTAAGCTAGGTCTCGCCGCGCCGAGGTCAAAGGCCTCAGCCAATTTTTCCAGCGGGCCAGCGCTTCACAAAGGCGCGAGCGCTTCGCCTGCAGGCTCGCCGTGGTCTACTGGCTCACGAGGCGATCCGCTTCGCCACCTCTTCCAGCCAGTGGTCGCTGATACCCAGCGCCGCGAGATGCTGCAGCGTGTTGAGCACATAGTCCTCGTTGTTTCCGGACTGGCCGACGGCGCCACGGATAACACCTGCCGCATGCGCGGGGTCGAGCCCGCCGGCATACTGCTCATGCTGGCGGTCGACGATATAGGCGACCGCTTTCACTCTCTCTCCCG
This sequence comes from Mesorhizobium sp. M0514, assembly GCF_040321145.1. NCBI lineage: Bacteria > Pseudomonadati > Pseudomonadota > Alphaproteobacteria > Hyphomicrobiales > Phyllobacteriaceae > Mesorhizobium > Mesorhizobium sp. M0514. The sequence goes on along the minus strand of NZ_JAMYQZ010000035.1, from coordinate 1,080 downwards.
CAGCCGCCCCATTCCCGTCGAGGCTGATATCGAGCACACGCTCGAGGTAGACGCTGGTCACCAATTCGCGCTCGCGCAGATAGGTCAGCACCTCATCGCGCAGCTCGCCGGGCACGCGAAAGGCCAGCCCGATGCAGGAGCCGCCACGGTCGAGGCCTAGCACCAGGCCCGGCCGCTGGCGCGTGCCGCGATGCACGAAGGAATAGACGCACAGCGACCGGCGGTAGCCGTAAAGCCGCGCGCGGCGGGTCTCCACATGCGCAAATCCCGGCCGCCAGATCAGCGAGCCGTAGCCAAAAACCCAAAAATCGCCCATATCGCCAAGCCTGATTGCACGAGAGTGACGCCGCCGCATCGGAATCGGTGCTCTTCTGTTCTTTTTGCTTGTTGCGTAAGCCACAGTCCACCCGCAACACGCCCGCGTTAATGAAAGCCGCAGCATGACGTCAAGTGACGAGCGTCCGTCGAAGTTTCGCCGCCGGCTGATGTGGCTCGCTGCCTTGGTCGTTATGCTGTTCGGCGTCTACAGCGCGGTCTGGTTCTATGTCGCCGGTCGCGTCAGCAGCGAAGCCGACAAGGCGGTGGCCTCGCTCAAGGACAAAGGCATCGAGGCCGGCTGCGCCAACCTCACCGTCAGCGGCTACCCCCTGAGTTTTGCCATCTCCTGTGACAATCTGGCTTACGAGGACGACGCCAGGAACGTTGCCGCCTCGGCAGGCAGCTTCAACTTCGTTGCAGAGCTCATCCGGCCTTTGTCGCCTGCCGCCGAGTTGCGTGGGCCGCTGCGCACCTCGGTGCCGGGGATGGCGCCGCTATGGATCGACTGGGACAATCTGCAGGCCAATGCCAAGCTCTCCTGGCCCTTGCCACGCAGCATTTCGCTGCAGGCCGAGAGCTTGTCCGGCCAGACCGATCCGGCCGACGACACCGACCCGGTTTCACTGTTCAGCGCCGGAACCGCGGCGGGCGAGTTGCGACCCGACGGCCAGGACATCGGCTACGTCGGCAGCTTCACCGATCTTGAGATCGACGCCGACGCGATCGGCGGGCGCGTGCTGCCGCCGCTCGACGGCAGCGGCG